>JAAEQG010000702.1 GCA_024231775.1 bacterium | reverse complement strand
GCAGCGGTCTGGACGGTGCTCAGGCTTTCACGAACTCCCGGATTGGAGTTGAGCAGCAGATCGGCAGAGAGCAGGACCGCCGTAAACGCGGGCATAGCGGAGGCTTGGCGGACGGCCTCGGCGACGGACGTCGCCCGTACCGCTTGGCCTTCGAGACGCTCGATCGCCTCCACGACCCGCCCCAGCAGGGCGGGGTCGTCGTGTACGACGAGCACCCTTCCCATCGCCTCGGTTGGCGAGTTCAAGTCCTCTTCCCTCCCAATGTCCATGACCGCACCCAGTTGATCCGGAGCCGCAGATCAACGTGAGGAGCGAGTCACCTCTCCTCCGTGAACCGGGATGCGCAATGCTCGTTCGGGGAGAACGGCGCAATGCTCGCTTCCCGGACCAGCGGCGCTATCATCACATAGTGGGTCAGCAGCCTAGGGGAATGAGTTCTCTCTTCTCTCTCCCTGGGACGATGCCCACGTTCCGGGTGTAGTCTAGTGGAACGGGCCATCCGTGTCAAGAGATTCTCGCCTGCCGGAACCTGGTGCCTGACATACATTTACGGTGCGCGCCGGGCGGTGGTGGCGAACCTCGATTGCGCCCGAGTATGCTGCGCAGCCCCTGGAGGACCCCGGGGGTGGACATGACGATCGGTTCCGGATAACCCATCGTTTGTCCACTGGTCAGTGGAAACGGATTGATTCAAGCAGCCATGAAGTCGATCAACCCTCAGCGGCTGGGGTGAGATGAACCATCTGGAAGAGGCAGACCATGAGTCAGGAGCCCGATCGTCAACAACGCCCCTTGGCAGTATTGCGGGCTATGATCGATACGGTGGATCGCGATCTGGTCCACCTCCTGGCGCGGCGCACGGCGCTGGTCGGTGAGGTGGCTGGGTATAAGCGCGAGCACCGCCTTCCGATTCGAGATCCGCAACGCGAACGCGAGATCCTGGAAGACCGTCTGAGCCTTGCTGACGAGCTGGCCCTTTCCCCCAGCCAGATCGAGAGTCTCTTTCGCTTGATCCTCTGGGGTAGCCGCGATCGCCAAGCTACCCTCAAGGCAGAAGTCCCGCCGGAGTGCCCACCGCGTGTCGTTGGAGTAGTGGGCGGGATGGGTGAAATGGGCGGGTGTCTGGTTCACATGTTTCGTGATCTGGGTAATCATGTCATTGTTGCGGACCTGCAGACGTCAACGACTCCGGCGGAAGTTGCTGAGGTTGCGGACGTTGTGGTGATTGCGGTACCGATCGATGTGACCGAATCCGTGCTGCGCGATCTGGGGCCGAAGTTGCGCTCGGACGCCCTACTTATGGACGTGACTTCCATCAAACGTCGTCCCATGGAGGTGATGCTGGAGTCCACCGCGGCGAGCGTGGTGGGTACGCACCCCCTGTTTGGGCCTAGCGTACACTCTCTGCAGGGTCAGCGCATCGTGCTTTGTCCCGGCCGGGGAGAGGAGTGGTTTGACTGGGTGCGCACGATGTTCAAGGCCCGTGGTCTGGTGGTCACCGAGACGACGCCGGAGCAGCACGATCGGGCGATGGCGATAGTTCAGGTGCTGGTTCATTTCCGTACGGAGGTGATGGGACGCACCCTCAGCCGCTTGGGGGTATCGATCGACGAGACCCTGCAATTCACGTCGCCGATCTACCGGCTCGAATTGCAGATGACCGCGCGCCATTTCGACCAATCCTCCGACCTGTACTCCGCGATCAGCATGGAGAACGAGCGGAGCGATGAGGTGACCTCCGCCTTTGCGGAGTCGGTGGAGGAGGTTCGCCGGATGCTGCTGGACAAGGACCGGCAGGGCTTTGCCCAGATGTTCGAGGATGTTAATGCGTTCTTTGGCGAGTTCACTCACGAAGCCATGGAACAATCGAGCTACCTGATCGACCGCCTGGTCGAGCGTTCCTGAGGTTATCTCCGTTCCCTGAGGCCGCCCTTTGACCCCGGCGTGCGAGTCGGCCTGGATGGGCTCGCGGGGAGGTTTTAAGGACCGTGGACTCAGCGGGGGGGCGTCCCTTCCGGAAGAAGGGGTCGGAACTTTCCGTCGCGCAAGATGAAATCTAGTTGATTACTGCCGCTTCCCGCGTTCATGCTGTGGCCCCAAACCCCTCTCCCTTGGGGGAGAGGGCAGGGTGAGGGGGCAGGTTTGGGGCTTCTTGACCCTCCCCCAGCCCCTCCCTGGGGGGGAGGGGGGCATCTCATCGTCTATTCCCCAGAACGCAATCGGCGAACAGTAACAACAGGTATCATAAGACGGCGGCCCCCACCGTTTCCTGCGCAAGGGACGGCGTACGGGGCTCTGAACCGATCCCCGCCGGGATTGCCCCAGCCCCCACAGCACCCCCCGGAAGTGGCCCCCTTGACGCGATGGTATGGGGTTTGCTATTAGATGCTCATCGATGCGGTCTGATTGTTGGTTTCGAGTATGGAGAACGTACTATGGGCGATGCTGATAAGCTGAAGATCACCATTGATCGCGAGGGATGCATTGGTGACGGGGCGTGCTGCAACGACGCTCCGGAGACCTTCGAGATGGACGACGACGACATCGCGGTGCTCAAAGACCCGGTTGGCGATGATCGCGACACGGTTCTCGAAGCCGCGCAGAACTGCCCGACCGACGCCATCAAGGTCGAGGACACCGCCACCGGCGAAGTCCTCTACCCGGAAGGCTAGGATCGACAGTTCGCGATTCGAGTGAAAGTCTGGCGGCCCGAGGCGGATCCTGATCTGCCCGGCCGCCGTTTTTTGCGCTCCGGGCCGTGCAAGTTTGCGCACTTTCTCACGAGTCTTGACCTGCGCGCGAAACTCAGTAGCGTGGTCTCGATCTTAGAAGTTGGTAAACCTACTGATCTGTGCGGGTAATCGTCTTCCCGCAGGGCGGTCATATCGGAGGTGCCACTGCCGATGGAACAGAACAGTTCGATCCGACAGGCTGAGGTTGTGGTCGTTGGCGGAGGCCCCGGCGGATACAGCGCCGCGATCCGGGCGGCGGACCTGGGCAAGCAGGTCGTCCTGGTCGAGGAGCGGTCCCAACTGGGGGGCGTTTGCCTGATCGAAGGCTGCATCCCGTCCAAGACGCTGATTCACGCGGTGGAGGTGGCTGCTGCTGCCGAGCACGCCGCGAAGATGGGCCTGTCGTTCTCGGATCTGAAGCTCGACGTTGATGTGCTGCGCCGGTGGAAGGAAGGCGTGGTGGACGATCTTACCCAGGGCATCGCCGGGCTGGTGCAGCGGCGGGGGATCGATGTAATCCACGGGCGAGCCCGGTTCACGGACAATCGCACGATTGCGGTCGCGGGGGCTGAGGCGACGACGCTCAACCTCGAGCACGCCATTATCGCTACGGGTTCGCGGGTCAAGGAAGTCCCCGGGGTGGATAATGCCGGGCTGTGGACTTCGGTTGAGGCGCTTAACGTTTCCGAGGTGCCCGAACGGCTGTTGGTCATCGGGGGCGGGTACATCGGCATGGAGCTGGGGCGGGTGTATGCCGGTCTGGGTTCGCGGGTGACTGTGGTCGAGTTCATGCCCTCGATTCTCATCACCGCCGACAAGGACCTGGCGGAGGTGGTACTGAAGAATAGCAGGCGCCGGTTCGAGGAGGTGATGCTGAGCACCAAGGTGGTCGGCCTGGAGCAGTCCGGCGGGGGGTTCAAGGTGACCGTCGAGCGTGAGGGGGAGACGAGCACCCTGGAGTATGACCGGGTTCTCGCCGCGGTGGGGCGTCGGCCTAACACCGATGACCTGGGCCTGGAACACACCCGAATCACCCCGGATCGCCAGGGGCTTATCGAAACGGACGCCCAATGTCGCACGGCTGAGCCTCACATATTCGCCATCGGAGACATCACCTCGGGGATCGCCCTGGCCCACAAAGCCAGTCGCGAAGGCAAAGTGGCGGCTGAGGTGATTGCGGGTCGTGATGCGGCGTTCGACAACGTGACCGTACCCGCGGTGGTCTTCACGGATCCGGAGATCGCCTACGCGGGGCTTACCGAGACGGAAGCGAAGGAGCAGGGGATCGCCTATACCAAGGGCAAGTTTCCTCTGGCGGCGCTGGGGCGAGGTCGAGCGCTGGGGAAGAAGGAGGGGTTCGCCAAGGTCTTGGCTGACGCATCGTCTGGGGCGCTTCTGGGGGTGGCGGTGGTCGGACCGCATGCTTCGGAGATGATCGCCGAGGCGGTGATCGCTCTGGAGATGAAGGCAACGCTGAACGATTTGGTGGACACGATTCACCCGCATCCCACCCTCTGCGAGCTGGTGTTGGAGGCTGCGGAGGTCGCGGCCGGTTCGTCGGTTCACAGCAACCCACCGCGTAAACGACGGGGCCAGTGATACGGGGCGGAACGGATAGGGCATGTGAGTTCTCAGCGATCTCATACCTCAGGTGTTGTCGTCGCTTGTCGATGTGGCCGGCGGCTTAAGTTTCCGCGTGCGCATGTCCGCAAGCCGGCGGTCTGTCCGGGGTGCAGGGAGAGCCTGCAACTCCTGGTGCATGGAACCGCCCCGGATGCGTACTCACTCCGCGGTGGTCTGGTCATTCGCAGCGGCCCGGAACGGGTGGGAGAGATGCTGCTTCTGGGCGGCAGCGCTCCGCTGATCATGGGCAAGCAGGCGAGCAGCGATCTGGTGCTGACCGGAGACCTGCTCTCGCGGCACCACTGTCGCTTGGTACCCACGGAGAGCGGCTGGTGTCTCGAGGATCTCCAGAGCACCAACGGAGTGACGGTCAACGGCGGGCGGGTCAGCACGCATGATCTGGCCGACGGTGATGACATTCGGGTGGGCGGCTTCGCCCTGGTCTACGTCAGTGACGCTGGGATCGGACCTTTTTCCCTGCCCCCACCGGAATCCCCGCAGGTCAGCCTGCCCATTCCGGTGCCCGGGGCGGGCGAGCCTCCGCCGATCAGTGAACCGATAGACAACGAGACATACGGGGTGGCGGACGAAGTGCCGGGCTTGCAGGAACTGGCTGACCACGCCGACCGTCTGCCCGCGGTGGCTCCTGTGGGCGAGACTGCGGATGCCTCGGTGGCCGGGGGATCGTCTCGGAACGGAGATGGTCCTCCCGAGATCTGTCCCTGCTGCCGGAGCGAGTATCCCGTTCGGATGAAGATCTGCGTCGACTGCGGGATCAATCTGCGGACCGGCCGGAGCATCCTGACCGCGGATGGCGGCAAGCTCGACGACATCTACATGGCAGCCGAGGGCGTGATCCGCGTGGTCAGTTGGCTGGTTTGCCTGGGGGTGTACCCGATCGCATCCGAGGCGTACGGGGCGTGTCGTCCGCACGCGGTTCGCGCCTTGGCGGTCATTACCGTCATCGCCAGTGTGTGGTTCCTGGTTGTCGGCGTGGCCCGACCCGACAGCATGCGCACCACGAAGAACTACCTGCTGTGGTCCGGCGACGGCGAACCCTCGGCGGAGGAGGTTCTCCTCTTCTACGAGCTGACTTTCTATGGGGACGGTGAGGCGTTCAATGAGCGTCTCTGGGAGTTGGAGGAGACCCACCCGGACATGGATTGGGATGAGAGCGTGCTGGCTGCCCACCGTGGGCTATCGCCGGAGCAGCAATACCCGGGTCAGTACCGCAGCTCCCAGTTGATAACGCATGCTTTTCTGCACGCCGGGATTGGCCACTTGGTGGGCAATCTCATCTTCCTGATGGTGTTTGGGTCTCGGGTGAACGCGCTGATTGGCAATATTCCCACTGTGGTGCTGTATCCCATGCTGGCGGTTGGGGCGGGGCTGGCGCATATGGCTTCAGTCATGGAAGGTCCGCCCGGGGCTATGCTGGGAGCTTCCGGGGCGATCATGGGTCTGGCGGGGATGTATTTTGTGCTGTTCCCGGTTCATCAGGTGCATATGGCGGCGTGGATGCGTTTGGGCCTGCTGTTCATGTTTCGATTGCATCTCAAGCTCTGGTCGGTACGCGGATTCTGGGTGGTGCTGTTCTACATTGCCTTTGACGTGATCTACACTGCACTCGGGGTAGAGGACGGCACTGCACATTGGGCACATCTGGGCGGGTTCATTGTCGGGGCGGGTCTGGCGGTGATTTTGTTGCTGACGCGACTGATCAACGCCCGCGGCGGGGACATCATCTCCGCAATCCTGGGCCGCCATGCCTGGGGGCTGGTCGGTGCTCCCAATCGCGGTCCGGGGCTGCTGCAGCGGTTGCCCTGACCGATACCTGTTGGCGGTCGGATCTCCATCGGATACAATCTCGGTTAGTCAGGCTGGATCGTCCGCCGAAAAGGCTTCCACCGCTACTTGAGCGGAGGCTGGAGGCCCATCTCTTCACCGGCGGTCTAAGCCAAGTCAGGTGTGCCCTTTGGTGGTGCCCTCTGAGGTCGCGGGTCATCACCGTTGACGCCATCCCAACGCGCGGCACGCCGATTCAGTTCAACAGGGTGGATGGCGCCGGAGGCATGTCGTGGATCCGAACCTGTTTCACCTCGATTGGGATCGTCTCGTCGAAGCGCTCGCGGCGATTGTGGTTTTGGCGTTTGTCTTGGAGCGGGCGCTCTCGGTGGTGTTCGAGCATCGGTTGTACATTGAGCGGCTGGGCAGTCGGGGCTACAAGGAGGTGATTGCCCTGACGGTTGCCCTGATGGTGTGCTGGTATTGGGACTTCGATGCGATCAGCATGATTCTGCTGAAGGAGCACACCACGTTCATCGGCGAAGTGCTCACCGCGGGGATCATCGCGGGCGGGAGCAAGGGATCCGTTAAGCTCTTCCGTGACGTGATGGGCTTTGGGAGCACCGTCCTCAAAGAAGAAGAGGCGAAGGCCTCGGGCGGCAAATCGGCCAGGAAGGCAGCGGCCAAGGCTGCCAAGAAGGCGGATGAGTGATGAGTTCCGCTGCCGGATCGCCGGCAAGGCGCGCGCGATTCGGGTCGGAGTTCTTGGAGATTGAGCAATGAAGTCCAGTCGATCCATCCTGTGGATAACCACGGCGGCTGTCGCAATGCTGGCGTGGTCGGCGCTGGTGGCCCGGGCGGATTACGTGGAGGTACGCCGCCCCGCCACGGTCAAAGCCGCTCCGCATCGCGATGCCCTGGTGCTTCGGCGGGTGTCTCGCGGAGACCTTCTCGCATTAGCTGCGTCCATCCAGGACAACGGCTACTACGCCGTGACCCTTCCGGAAGGGGGGGGAACTGGTTGGGTCTATCGCACGCTCGTACGCCGTCACCCGGGCAATATCGAGGGAGGGAGTACCGCTCACTCAGGGCGTCTTGAAGTCCACGTCATCAATGTGGGGCAGGCGGATGCCATTCTGGTCCGCTGCCCGGACGGAGAGCACGAGTTGCTCATCGATGCCGCCGGATCGCGCAGCGCGACCACGCGGGGACTGTTCAAGGCGTACATGCGCGCCCACCAAGCTACCTCCAACGAGATCGAGGTGGTGGTTGCCACCCATCCGCACAGCGATCACATCGGTGACATGGCGTGGGTGCTGGGGACCTACTCGGTCGGGCTCTACGTGGACAATGGTAATGAGTACGATACGGCTACGTACCGGCGGGTGGATGATGCCTGGATGAGTGGCCACGCCGGTTACTGGGGAGCTGACGAGGAGGTCGCCCCGGACGTGGACTTCTGCCCGCGGGCGGACGTGTCGGCGGTGGTTCTCCGGCCTGCCGGATTCGGGGAGAGTTCGGACCCGAACGACAACTCGGTGGTCGTGCGGGTGGATTACGGGGAGGACAGCTTTCTGTTCGTGGGGGATGCGGAGGCGGAGGAGGAGGGACTGCTGCTCCAGGATGCGCAGACTCGATCCAGGCTGGACTGTGATTTCCTCAAAGTCGGTCATCATGCGTCGGAGACCTCAAGCACGGATGCCTTCCTGCAAGTGGTGACCCCGGCGATTGCCGCGGTCTCGTGTGGTTCTCCCGGGGTGGGAATGAACTCTACTCACAAGCACCCGCGTTTCAGTACGGTCAACCGCCTGCTGGGGGTGGTAGGGCTGCGATCTGGCGGTGCGGCGTCGCTCCAGGCGTATGATACCGAGGGTGGCCAGTGGCGGACCGTGTCGGTCAACCAGGCACTCTACGTCACCAGTGCCGATGGCGACATCGTGCTGGAGAGTGACGGCCACGGTATTCGTAAGCGGTAGACATATGGGTGGATCTCCGTAATCCTTGTAGGGGTGGAGCGGGGTTTCCTGAGCGTGCGTCAACCCAGCGGGCGTTGCCCGTAACCGATAGGGGGACGTTTATGGGTGCGGAGATCGTCGACGGCCGGGGTCTGGCTGAGCGGATCAAGAATGACGTTCAGCGTGAGGTTGCGCTCCTCCGCGGGGAGGGAGTGGGCGTGCGTCTGGATGCGGTGATGGTGGGCGAGCCTGCGGCTGGCCGGATATACGCAAGCTCGCAGGAGGCCCGCTGCGCGGAGGTGGGCATCGAGTATCGGCTGCACGCCCTGCCCGCCGAGGCTGGTCAGGATGAACTGCGGGCCTGCATTCATCAGCTCAATGACGACCCCGCGGTCACCGGGATCATGCTCCAGCTTCCTCTTCCCGCGGGCATGGACACTCCGGCGATGCAGTACTGCATCGATCCGTACAAGGACGTGGAGGGGGTGAATCCGGCCAACATCGGCCTGCTGTTCTACGGGAATCCGATCATCGCCCCCTGCACGGCGCTGGCGGTTCGGGCAGTACTCGATGAGTTTGGATGTTCAGTGCGGGGCAAACATGCTTGCGTCATCGGTCAGGGGGCTGTGGCGGGCCGACCGATCACCCTGGCGTTGCTCTCCCAGAATGCCACGGTCACCGGATGTTGCGTGGACACGCCCGACCTGAAGGCGCATTCCAGGCGGGCTGACATCGTCATCGCCGCCGCCGGCGTGCCGCATCTGGTGACGGCTGAGCATGTGAAATCCGGTGCGGTGGTGATCGACGTGGGCATCAATCGCGTACCCGGTAGGACGGACGCCCAGGGCAAGGCGCTTATTGTCGGCGACGTGGATTTTGAGTCGGTCCGAGGAGCGGCTTCGATGATTACGCCGGTCCCGGGCGGCGTTGGGCCGGTAACCGTGGCGATTCTGCTGCGTAGTGCGGCGGAGGCGGCGCGAAAACAGCACCATGAAGACCGTCTTACCCCCTGACTTGATGCCGGGACGCGGATAACTAGAATGGCGGGGCGGTCGTGTCCCGGCAACGGAGCTCGATTGCCGACACGCGCACGGCGCGGTCCGATCTCGCGGACGCGCCGGCGGGGAGGATGTCTTTCGAGAGGCCGCCGGTTCGGGTCCACGCCCGTTCCGCAGGGAAACGACACGAGTGTCTGAGGACAGCGCCGGCCAATCTGTGCCCAGCGAGTTGAATCCCGGATCTGCCGGCGGGCCGGCTGATTCCGAACCGCACGTCGCCGCACGGATGGACAAGTACTTTCGCTCCGTGGTGAAGATGCGAGCGTCCGATCTTCACCTCAAAGCCGGTACCGAGGCGCGGGTCCGGCTTGACGGGCGGATTCGATCCCTCCAGACCGAGCCCTTCACCAGCCAAGTGCTCGAGGAGATGCTGCGGGAGATCCTCAGTCCGGAACAACTCGCGGCTTTCGAGGAACACGGCGCCTGCGATTTTGCCCGGCAGGTCGGGGAGAACCGCTTTCGCATTAATGCGTTTCGCCAGCGAGGGCTGACTTCCGTAGCCGCTCGGCGGATTCCCAAGGAAATCCTCAGCTATGCGGAGCTGAATCTACCGGTGGTGCTCGAACGCCTGGCGGATCATCGGCAGGGGCTTATTCTGCTGACCGGCATCACCGGTAGCGGCAAGAGTACGACGATTGCGTCGATGATCCAGCAGATCAACGAGCAGCGTGCCTGCCACATCGTGACCATCGAAGACCCTATCGAGTACGTCTACGAAGACCGGAAGGCGTTCGTGAACCAGCGGGAGATCGGTCTGGATGTGGCGGACTTCCACTCCGCCCTGAAGTACCTGATGCGCCAGGACCCGGATGTGGTGCTCATCGGCGAGCTGCGCGATCATGAGACCTTCGCCGCGGCGCTGCAGGCGGCGGAATCCGGGCACCTGTGCTTCGGTACGATTCACGCCTCGAGCTGTGCCGGGGCTATTACGCGTATGCTGGAGCTGTTTCCCGAGGATGCGCGGGCGTTGGTGCGTAGCTCTCTGGAGTTCAATCTTCAGGCCATCATTTGTCAGAAGTTGTTGCCCGGCGATCAAGAGGATGTCCCGCTCATCCCCGCGGTGGAGATCATGATTGCGAACTCGACGGTGCGCAAGCTCATCGGGGAGGGACGCGACAAGGACATCAACGGGGTAATCAAGAACTCGTACAATGAGGGTATGATAGACTTCACCGAGTCGCTTCGCCGCTTGGTCGAGACGGAGATGATCTCAGCCAAGGTGGCTTATGAGCATGCCCCCAACCCTGAGGAACTCAAGATGCGGTTGAAGGGGATCTCGGTGAGTAGCGGAGGAATCATCGGCTAGCTCGATGGAGGCGCAGCCACGGGCGGCGCCCGACTGTCGGTTGCAGAGGGACGTTTGAGGAATATGCAAACCGTACTGATTACCTTAGCGCAGGCGGCGCCGGACGAGTACTTCAGCCCGTTGAAGATGGGGGTCGTAGCGGCCATGGTTGTCGGCTGGGCGTTCGCGTGCCAGTGGGCGGACGTGGACGCCGACTACGTCAAGACCCGGCGCGAGCAGTGGAACCTGATCATCCTGGCGGGCGGAGTCGCCGGGATGTTCGTGTTGTTTTTCGTACCTTGGCCTGGGAGTCTGTTCTTCCTGGGTCTGGCGTTCTTCCTGCTGTTGGCAGGAGGTGGTTTGCTGGCCTACATATTCCACCGCAACGGTCGCGTGACCAAGGGCGCCCGCGTACTTACGCCCTCGCATGTCAAACGTCTGATCGCCCATCGCCCGGGGGAGAAGCAGGAGAAGGTGGATAAGGGTATTCGCGTTCTGTTGGCTACTGTGGACGGCAAGTCGGTCAAGCGCCCCGAGGACCGGGACGAAGCCGAGTGCTTTGACGAGTTGCAGGAGTTCCTCTTCGATGCGTTCTGGCACCGCTCGACCGAGGTGGAGTTGGCCATTGGGGCGGAGAAGACTCGATTGGTTTACCGGGTCGATGGCGTGGCTTCGGAGCGTTCCGAGGAGCTGTCGGTCGAAACGGCCGATCGGGTGATCGGGTACATGAAGAAGCTGGCCGGGATCAATCCGGAGGAGCGGAGGCGTCCCCAGACCGGCTTTGTGCAGGTGGCCCTGCTGGCGGCCGGGGCGGACATGTCTCGGGTGGAAGTGGTCACCTCGGGGACGACCGCGGGGGAGCGGTTGCGTCTGAAGGCCCAGTCGCCGGCGCAGCTCAAGCAGATTGATGAGTTGGGGATCGCCGAACCGCGCGTTGACTCGGTGCGGGCGTTGGTGAAGGCCCCGACGGGCCTGGTGCTCTTCAGTGGTCCGCGGCAGAGTGGAGTGACCACCACTCAGTATGCGGTCTTGCGCGAGCACGATGCGTTCATGCAGAACCTGCACACCCTGGAGAAGGCGCCCCTGCTCGAGTTGGACAACGTGACCCAGCACAAGTACCGCAACGACCCGGACATCAGCTATGCTCGCCAGGTCCAGACGGTGCTGCGCCGGGAACCCGACGTTATGCTGATTGGCGAGTGTCAGGATCGCGAGACCGCCCAGCTTGCCTGCGAGTCGGCTGCCGAGGAGAAGAAGATTTACCTGGCCATTGAGGCGGGCAGTTGCATCGATGCTCTGGCCCGCTACCTTGCTTTTGTGGAGGATCCCCCCAAGGTGGCTGAAGGGCTGCTGGGGATCATCAACCAGCGCCTTATCCGCACACTCTGCACGACGTGTCGCCAGTCCTATCGGCCTGAGGAGAAGCTGCTGCGCAAGGCAAACCTCCCGGTGGACAAGATCGACACGTTCTACCGCCAGCCCACCGAACCGGTTCTGGACCGTCGGGGGAAGGAGGCGATCTGTCAAACGTGCCAGGGGAGCGGATACGTGGGGCGCACGGGCGTGTTTGAGGTGCTGGTCGTGGACAAGGAGATCCGCGCCCTGATCACCCAGGGGGCTCCGCTCAAGGCGGTCAAGGCCCAGGCCCGGAAGAAGCGCATGCATTACCTCCAGGAAGAGGGATTGCTGAAGGTCATGGACGGTGACACAAGCTTGAACGAGGTTCTGCGCGGGTTGCGCACGGAAAAGTAACCGTAGGAGGTGCATCATGTGGTTGTCGCTGGCGCTTCTGCTGATGCTGCTGGCTGTCGCGTACTTCCATTCGATTCAGGGCTTGTTCAGCTCCCTGCTGAGCGCGGTTCTGACGATTCTGTGCGTGGGGCTGGCCTTCGCGACGTTCGAGTACGTGGCGGTTGCCTTTCTGGCGAGCTTCAAGCCGGACTGCGCATTGGGGCTCTCGCTGGTGCTGATGTTTGCTGTCCCGTTGCTGGTGCTGCGCCTGGTTCTGGACAGGTACGTGCATCGCGCGTGCGTGATGCCCTTGCTCATCGATCGGGCGGGGGCCTTGGTTTTCGGAGTGATCGCGTCATTCCTGATGGTGGGGATGGTGGCGCTGGGCCTCCAGCTTCTGCCGTTCGGTAGCGGCGTTCTCGGTTTTACCCGCGTGGACCGGGAGGATCCGAGCAAGCCCCAGGCGGAGTTGTGGCTCAAGCCGGACCGATTCGCAGCCGGCGTGGGGACCATGCTCTCCGGCGGGCTGCTGAGCGGAGCCCGCAGCTTCGCCCAGGATCATCCGGACTTCGTCACCGAAATCGGCTGGGTGGAGGCTGTGTTGCCCACAGACAGTGCGGATCGGCGCGGCGTGCGTCGCTTCGCCCCTCCGGGTTCGATGCGGGTGCTACACGCGTATGAAGAGCCGGTGGTCTACTCTAAGTCCGACCGGCGAGAGGACGAGTTCTCTCCGTTTGACGAGAAGGAACCCGAGCCGGGCAACAAGTACGTCCGAGTCAAGTTGCAGCTCGAGGGTGAAGCCCAGGATGCGGACAATCAGCATCGCTTCACCTTGTTCCAGGTGCGTCTGGTGGGAGATCGTGGCGGTGACCAACCGGCGCAGTATCACGCCATCGCGGCCGTTGACGCAGAGGATCCAGCCAAGGCGGTGTACCAGGCCCGGGGAAACAGTCTGCTGGGGGCGTTGCTCAAACCGGACAGCTATAATCAGGTTGACGTTGTGTTCGAGGTTCCCAAAGGATTCGTTCCGCGTTTCGCAGCCTACAAGAGTTCTGCCCGGGATGCCGTGACCGTCGGTGATCGCCCAGGAGACCCGGGGGCGGTGGCATCGGTAACTCCTGACGATGGTGATGCTTCGGTTGCGGGCGAGCCGCGCGGCCGGGTGAGTGGTTTGGCTTTGCGGGGTTCCTTCTTCGGCGAGGATCTTCCCGAAGGCCTGACCATGACCGCCTACCGCGGTGCGGACATCGAGGTGAATCACGCCGCCAGCGCGCTCAAGCAGGGCCACCTCTACGGCATCCGTGATGACCAGGAGCGACAGCAGCACCAAGCTCCGTTCTCGAAGTTTGACGTGCCAGCTGACAAGCGTCTGCTGCACTTGAGTGTGGAGAAGCTGCGGGCTCAGAGCATGCTGGGCAAAGCCCTGGGCCTGGCCGTAACCACGGTGCAGAACTACATCGTGACGGACGATTCGGGTCGCCAGTATCGCCCGGTAGGCGCGTACATTCTGGGGATGTTCTCCGTCTATGACTACATTGAGATGCAGTACTTCCCCGAACAGTCTGAGTTCTCCAGCCGCAGCTTGCGCAATTGGGTCAAGCTGACGGAGAATCGGCTTCGTGGCGATTACACCTACGTCCTGCTCTATCTGGTCGAGCCGGGGGCCAAGATTGTTCGGTTCAGCACCGGCGGAGGCGCGTCGGTCACCCCGATCGACCTGAGCGAGGTGGACCTGACCGCACCTGAGTAAGCGATGCGGCCAGTGCGGAGGACGTTCCGTCATCCGGGCATTGACGCCTGCGGTAGGTAGTATGTTCTCATATCGTGGCGCACCGCGGACCGGTGCGGGAGTCCGGGAGGTCTTGAGCAATGAACAAGGTGGTCAGGAACGCGCGGGAGGCCCTGGAGAGAGCGGGCATCAAAGATGGAATGACGTTGATGGCTGGGGGTTTCGGCTTGTGCGGAATCCCCGAGAAGCTGATCACTGCTCTGCGCGATTCGGGCGTCAAGGGGCTTACGGTCATCTCCAATAATGCGGGCGTCGATGACTTCGGTCTGGGCCTGCTGCTGCAGACTCGGCAGATCAAGAAGATGATCGCCAGCTACGTGGGGGAAAACGCGATCTTCGAGAAGCAGTACCTCGACGGTGAACTCGAACTCGAGCTCGTCCCCCAGGGTACGCTGGCAGAGCGGATCCGTGCCGGCGGCGCCGGAATCCCCGCGTTCTATACTCCGACCGGTGTAGGCACGGTCGTTGCCGAGGGCAAGGAGGAGCGCGAGTTCGAGGGGCGCACCTATGTAATGGAACGGGGGATGTGGGCGGACGTGGCGTTGATTAAGGCGGATGTGGGCGACGAAGCGGGCAACTGCATCTACCGTAAGACCGCCCGCAACTTCAACCCCATGATGGCGACGGCGGCGAAAGTGACCATCGTCGAAGTGGAGAAACTAGTCCCGTGCGGTCAGCTCGATCCCGACCAGATTCACACGCCGGGGATCTTCGTGGATTTCATTTTCGCCGGCGACGGCTACGAGAAGCGAATCGAGCAGCGCACGACCCGCCCGAAGTAGGTCACATGGACGAGCGGAAGGCGCCTTGCCGGTCAGAGGAACACACGGCATCCGGGCTAGGCCCAAGGTAGACGCCGAAAGAACAAACGAGGATTCGACCGATGGCAGACATCTCTCCCCGCGAACGAATCGTCCTGCGCGCAGCCCGTGAACTCGAGGACGGTTACTACGTCAATCTCGGCATTGGCATCCCCACGCTGGTGGCCAATCACATCCCCGAGGGGGTGAACATCGTGCTCGAGAGCGAGAACGGCATGCTCGGCATCGGCCCGTTCCCCTTCGAGGGCGAGGAAGAGGCTGACCTGATCAACGCGGGCAAGCAGACCATCACCGAACTGGACGGTTCGAGCTACTTCTCCAGTGCGGATTCGTTCGGCATGATCCGCGGGGGGCACATCGACCTGACCATCATGGGGGCGATGGAGGTCTCCCAGGAAGGTGACCTGGCCAACTGGATGATTCCCGGTAAATTGGTCAAGGGTATGGGCGGGGGCATGGACCTGGTGGTGTCCGCCAAGCGGGTAATCATCGTGATGACCCACTGCAACAAGAAGGGCGCTTCCAAGCTACTCAAGCAGTGCAGCCTCCCGCTGACCGGCGTCCGCTGCGTCGATCGGCTGATCACCGAGCACGCCGTCTTCGACTTCGACAACGGCAAGATGACCCTCAAGGAGCTGGCCCCCGACATGACCGTCGACCAGCTCCGCGAGGTCACCGATGGCCAGTTCACCGAAGCACCGGATCTGTGCGTGATGTCGTAGGGTGAGGATTGTCTGCCGAAGGTAGCGCCACCCCTTGTGCGTGGCGCTGATGATTCAAGACGCGGTAGGCACTGACCACCGCCGCGTGCAGGGTGGGTTCTGATCCACCTCTTCCACCGGGCGAAAGATGCTCGATTACATCGCTCTGCGACACCTGCTCGAAACGAATCGACCCGCGTGCCGCGAGGCGCCGGCGGGTTATGAGCGTAACAGCGTCTGTCTGCTGCTGGCTGATCGGGTCGAGACGGTGCTCGTGGCGATAGAGAAGCCCGCCTCGGAAGGCTACCACTGGAGCGGACAGGTGGCGCTGGCGGGCGGGCGGATCGAAGCGGATGATCCGACGGCGGAGCACGCGGCGCGGCGCGAGCTGCATGAAGAGCTGGGCATCCCCCCGGAAGAGGTGGAGGTGCTCGGCGAACTGGGCCACTTCCAGACCGAAACCTCAGACCATGACCTCGCCGTCTTCGTGGGACGGTGGGTTCACCCCGGGGATGTCCATGCGGACAGCCGCGAAGTGGCTCGGGTGCTGGAGATTCCGCTGGGTGACCTGGTCGGGCTGCATACGTCGCGGGGGTATCACGGTCAACCGGCCGGCGCCTTCGGTGAGGGCTTGGCGTATCCCATCGCCGACGCACGCATCTGGGGCGTGACCGCACGTATTCTGCACCACTTCGTCGAGCTTCTGCTCGATAACCATATCAGCACTTAACCGAGTGCACCATGTTGTCCGCGGAGGATGACGTCGGGTGCCATGCTCATCCCGGCGGGTGAGCATGCGTCAGCGCGATCATGGCCACGCTTCGCGATGGCTATGGCACCCAGTTGATTGCTGCCGTTTCTCGCGTTCATGTTGCGGCTGCAAACCCCTCTCCCCTGGGGGAGAGGGCAGGGTGAGGGGGCAGGCTTGAGGCCTCTTGCCCCTCCCCCAACCCCTCCCTCGAAGGGAGGGGAGTCCGCATCCCAGTGTCTGTTCTTCAGAACCCAATCGACACAGGCGACTGGAATTCGTATGAGGGGAGCGCGGTTACTTCTTCAAGATGGCGTAGAATCCGTTCTTGTCTCCCTGGGCGTTGGGGGCTACTGCGTAGGACTCCACTTCCCAGCCGGACTTCTGAAAGTCCACCCATTTGCCTGCGGGCATGCCGAACCCATCCAGGGCCTGGCTGGGCACCACTCCGTCCCAGTTGCAGATCTTGATTACCAGTCGTTCGGAGCTTTGCCGTTGCTGCTTGCCGCCGCCGGCTCCTTGAAGCAGTTCCGCCGTGGCACAAAGCCCAACCAGCGCGCACACCATTCCGATCAGCAATCGCTTTCGCATGACTTTCTCCTGGTTCTGTCAAAGTGCGACGATCTGCCCGGAACACTTCCGGGTCGTGTCCGTAGCGATCTTACACCTTGCGCTCAGGCGGGTTGCACAAGTCGGATGGTGCGGTGCGTGATTGCGGCTACGATTCAAGTGGAACTGCGGGCATGATCAGGTAAGCCGGAAGCAAGGGAGGGGATGCAGGTCGGGGCGGCGGAGGAAGCCGAGACCCGACCTGCATCGCGCCAGGCGCGATGCGCCCAGCAGTGGTCGTCTCTATTGAAGACGGGAGGAACTTGTTCTGGTTCCCGTGGGAACGCTTCGGTTTCGTAAGGACCGCTCCCTCACGGTCGCGGCTCGGTTCCGGAATCCGCGGCCCCTGGCGAGGTACCAGTGCTCTTCGGAAGACAGGGCTACCGGGCTGCGGAGAGCGCGCGCCTCCGCACGGCGATAAGCCCTTCGAGCTCCTGAATCGTCTCCAGCGATTCTTCGTACCACCACGCCTCAGCCAGCCGCCGGCGCAGACCGTGCAACTCATGCTCGAGCTGGGCGCGGGGACCACCCGGGTGGCGGACGGCATTCGTATTGACCTTGCGTATCTCATTCACGGCTGCGGTGCCCACTACCGTTCAGCGCATTATACGTGACAGTAGACGGTCAGGTCGCGGACTTTCAGGCAGAAAAGGGTGTAAGAGTTTGTGGCGCCGGCGGTTCAGCGAGAGTGTACAGGAAGATCCCCGCAGCCGTAGCGACGTTTAGCGAATCACTGCTCCGGTCCACAGGGATCACCACCCGATGGTCACAGATCGCCAAGAGTTCATCTGATAATCCGGACCCCTCGGAGCCCAGCAGCAGGGCAGTGCGCGGCGGACGCGTTATCGTGTGCAGAGGAACTGCCTGGGCGGACACCTCCGCCGCAATCAGGGTCAAGCCCAGGCGTCGGCGCAAGATCTGCAGGTCCGACACCGCGTCGTTCGTGTCATATATGGGCAGGCGAAAGACGTTGCCCATCGAGACCCGGATCGCCCGACGATAGAACGGATCACAGCAACCGCAAGTCACGATCAGGCTGGCGTGAAACGCAGCTGCGGAGCGGATCACCAACCCGACGTTCTGGGCGTCGCGGACCTTCTCGATCACCACCACCGTTCCGGTCGGTCCCGCCGCGGTCAGGGCGGTCTCGAGATCGGGTTTCGCCCGCCGGAAACCGCACGCCACCGCTCCACGGTGAATGGCGAATCCGGCGATCTCCTCCATCTGCGACTGGTCGGCGATGAACACGCGACCGCCTGCGGGCAGATCCGGTAGAAGCCGTTCGAGCTTGCCCGGGGTGACCAGCAGCGAGTGGATCCTGAAGTCGCTACGCAGCAGACGCCGGACCACCTCGAGCCCCTCGGCGATGAACATACCCTCACGACACTTCAGGTCTCGGTCCTTCAGGTGTCGATAGACCTCGAGCCCGGGGGCGTCCAGGGTGGCTACATGCGTAAACGACGGCGTTGACACATCGCTGACTCCTGCGGAGGGCCTCTTGTACTCCGCGCCCAGGGGGTACGCAACCGTTCCGATGGGCTTCTGGGCAGCCTCGATTCGTAGGGCTACCGGGGGGATGCTCGGAGACTGACCCGCCGGATCAGACTCGCCGGTTTCGCGGGGTCCCAAGCTGGCGTACAGTGACCAGCCTGATGCATGTGTACCTGATTCTTACCGGGGTGGCTTTCTGCGCGGCGACGGTCTCCGCGATCATCGGAATGGGTGGCGGCATTTTGCTGCTGGCTACCATGTTCTGTTTCATGCCGCACTCCGATGCGATCCCCACGCATGCCGCCGTGCAGTTGGTGAGCAACTCGACCCGCGTGCTGGCCTATGCTCGCAGTGTCGACTGGCGGGTCTGTCGCCGATTCATCATCGGAGCGCTGCCGGGAAGCGTGATGGCCATCTTCCTTCTGTTGGCCATCGGGCGGATGGAGCAGAGCGAGCCGATTCTCAAAGCGCTCATCGGGGTATATATTCTGGTCGCCGCCTTCCTACCCAAGCGGAGCGGAGCTGCCTCCGCCGGAACCTGGTGGGATTGGCCTCTCATGGGCCTGGTAGCGGGTTCGGCTGCTCTGCTGGTGGGAGCCGCCGGTCCGCTGATCGCCCCGCTATTCGCTCGAAGAGAGTTCGTGAAAGAGCGCCTGATCGCGACGAAGGCGATGTGTCAGATGTTTCTTCACCTCGCCAAGATTCCGGCGTTTGTCTACCTGCGCTACACGGTTAGCGAAAGCGATGGGCTGATGCTCTCACCTTCCAGCTTTGCGGACCTCGGGTTGATCGCGGTTTGCATGGCGGTCGCAGTGATTCCGGGCACTTTGCTGGGCAAGCGACTGCTGCGCCATGTATCCGAGCGTGCGTTTCGCAGGCTGTTTCAGGTAGCCCTGACCGTCGCCGGCCTGAAGACCCTGCTGATCGACGGCATCTACGTTCTGCTGGGCTAGCACAGCTGCGGGCAGTGCTGCAACATGCAGAACAGGAGTATGAGAGAGAGGCCTGCGGGACCACCAGCCAGCCGGGGCCTGTCGGGCAGTAGGCGGGAATAGCGGCCTATCACGCCTGTAGGGTCCATAATAGCCCGCCACAGTGGCGATCCACGCTCCAGTTTGGGTGGGAAGATTGACCTCGTAGGTTCGGGGTGCTACACTGAACAAAGCCCCAGGTGCCGGATCCGGGTTTGGACCCTGCGATGAGAGACGCAGGGATGGCCTTGAGGCTTGGGAGGTGTGGCCCAACGCGGGTCGCAGAGAGAGCGGGAGAGAGAGACCCATAACCACATCTGTCGCTTTCTCATAGCCATGGTTGAGGTTTCGTCTGATCGACGTCGCGCCATCGCCGTCCGGGCGTGCGCGTCGGCAGAACGGGGGGAGAGAAAATATGTCGAAGAGACATGTCTGGGTCCTCACGGTTGTGTTGTTGGCTGGTTGGGCGCCCGTACAGGCTGCCACCATAGTTGTGGACGGCAGCGCCAGCGAGTGGGGCGCGTCGGTGGCGGATAACAATGCGAGCACGTTCAATGTTCCCGTGGCGTTGAACCTGCTCGGTACCATGGTCGAGGACCAGGATGACAACGCCGGCGACGGGGGAGATCTGGGTCCGAACCGGGGCGGCCAGAACTACGACGCGGAGTATATGGCCATCGCGCATGAGGGCAGCGAACTGTTCATGACGATTGTCACCGGTCAGCGTCCGGACAACGGTTTCGCGCGCTTCGCACCGGGAGACGTGCGCATCGAAACCGATCTGGGCACGTATTGGATCGAAGTCGGTGGCGGAGCAGGCGGAGTTGCGGGTGCGGCGATCAGCGAGGGGAGCGCAGGCTCGACGTACACCTTGAACGGCAGCGGGTACACTACCGGACACGATCCGGCTGACGCCCTCCAGGTTGCGGGTTCGATCTGGACGAATGTCGATGTGGAGAACGACCCGATTGCTCCGCATGATCCGGCCCAGTTCATGGTAAATGGTTCAAGCACGCTGGTGGGGGTTGCGGACTATCGCTATACGCTGGACGATCCGCAGACGTCGGAGCATTCGGTGATCGAGCTTTCGTTTGAGACGAGCCTGTTCGCCGGGCAGACGATCGAGACTGTCCACTGGAGTCCGTCTTGCGGTAACGACACGCTGAATCTGGAGATCAACTTCGTCCCCGAGCCGACCTCGCTCGCCCTCCTGGCGATAGGCGGTCTGGCGCTGGCTCGTCGTCGTCGCTGACGCAACGCCAGTATCTGACAGACTATGTTCAACACCGCGGCCGGCGCCCTGCCGGCCGCTCTTATGCGCGCCATCCGGCGGGCTGGGTGCCTCTGGTCGCTTGATGGCCGGGAGTGGCTGCTCGGCGCACAGCCTTAGCGGGATGCGGGATTGGGTTCGCATCGGGTCTAGCAGCCCTTGCGGCGGGGAGAGGAAGAGTGCTTCTTTCCCCTCCCGCTTGACTGTTGTGCGTCCCGGTAAGTGCGTGTCCCCACTACCCCGAGAGCAAATCAAACATACGATTCGTAGCGGCTGGCGTCAAAGCGACTCCGGTGGTGCGCCGTCGACAGACGTGCCTCCCGCGCTGCGACAGGCCAGATCAACCGGGAGACCCAGTCGGCGAGCGATAGCCCGGGCCACACCTGCAACGAGTGTCTGGATTACGGGAGTCTGTCCGGGGGGACGATCGCGATCGATCCGGACCCGTTCTGTCCTGGCATGGTGATTACCTTTACGCTCTCCGGGGTGGTGGACAGCGGGGGCCAGAAACGTCAGCCGTGTGATCCGGGCCCCATTCCGGCGGTGACGCCGACTTACGAATGGTCGATCAGTCGGCCGGGGTGGGCTCCGGTTACCGGGAGCGGGCTGGTGGCTACGGTAGCTACGGTGGATATGGATCTGCCGGGGGACTATACGTGCGTGTTCACCGCGACGGCGGATCGGGATTGTCCGCCTTCGCCGCGGGTGATCCAGGCTAGCGCTGCGGCGTCGCCGGTGGACCTGGACGTGGACTCGAACAACGACGGGGGGATCACCGCCGTCGACGAGTTGATCGAGGACATAACCTTCAGCGCAGGCACACCGGGTAAGTGGCTTTGGTTGAACAACGATGATGACGACGGTGATCAGGTCCCGGACAACGCAGATGACTGGGCCGGCAACGCGGACGATTTAGCTGAGGACCTTGCGGACCTGGTGGTTCAGCCGATCCCGGCTGGTCTGGCGGCTGATCCGCATCTGTTCCTTGAAATCGACGACCCCAGCGTGGTGCGGGTGTTCCGTCGTCGTGCGGAGTGGGCCAACGGTATCCTCGGCCCGGGCAAACCGACGCGGAAGCAGGTCGACATTGCCCTCGGCGGCTGGACGTTCACCATGGAGGGGGTGGCGCCGGGTAGCACGCTGATCCACCTGATACTCGAAGACGGCGGGAACGAAGTCTGCCGCGATGCCGTGCGGGTGACGGCGGGCGAGATCGACCTTGACGGCGACGCTGATCAGAACATGATCATTGACGAAGCGGACGATCCAACAGAAGGACAGCTCCCGGGCGCGATTACCCTGTCCAACGTGGACGATGATGACGAGGACGGGACCAAGGATGGCCTGGGTACACAGGCGGGCACGCTTGAGGGCGCTGACGACCATCTGGACCTAGCACCGGTGGTGCTCCGGCAGGTTCTCTGTCTGCCGGCCAACTCGACGGTGGCGCTGACCCTGTATGGCGCGAAGAACGTGGGAGGCGGCGTGGCAGCCGAGGACGTGGTGCGGGTGTTCTCGGCGTTGGCGCCCGGGCCGGACGTGGAGGTCCTGCTCGGACCGGGGACGGCCACCTTCGAGCTGCCCGAGAATGCGAGCCACAATGTGGATCTGGCTGCACTGAAGGCCGGGGATATCTCGTTGGCGTTCGAGGGTCTGGAGTTCGCGGGCGAGGTGAAGCTGAAGGTGGAGGTACTGGACGGGACCCAGACGGTTCGCAGTACGGACACTGTGCAACTGAAGGTGGCCCCTCTGATCCTGCTGCACCATCTACTGCCGGCCGAGCGCAGCTTCGTGTCGCGGATCATGGCCGGGCCGCTGTGGACAGTGGAGGAAGACGCGGACTCGACGGCCTATTGCCTGATGCGCTTTCCGGGGGCAACCCCCGGTGCGGTCACCGATACCGTGATTCTGCCCGACTGGAACGGAGGGTACGACGTGTGGGCGCAGGACGAGTACCAGATCGGGTTCCAGCAGGCGCCGTACGGGAGCATGTACGTGATGCTGGACTCCAAGCGCGATCGGGGGTTGAACGACTTCACGAATCGGCCGCAAGCCCAGGGTGGGTTGCTTGGGCCGGATTTTGGGCACATTCAGCTCGAACGCGTCCCGGCGGTTGGTGCTACCAGCATGGATGCCTTCGGGAACCTGGAGGTCTCCCCGCCGTGCGCGGATGCCAGCGGGAACTACCCCTTCGGGCGTATCTACTACGGCGATGATCCCGGGTCGAGCGGCTTACGCCGTATGGATGAAGCCCTGCGGGAGTTTCTGGTTCGCCAGAAGGTGCAGGATCCCGGGCATTTTGAGAGCGATTGGCTGGCCGTTGGACACGTGGACGAGTTCATGTCGATCGTGCCGGACACCAGCGGGACCTATGGGTGGAAGGTGCTGTTTGCGGACTCGGCGCTGGCGGTCACGATTCTACAGGGCGTCGATCCGGACCTGCACATCCCGCGATACACCGACTTCAACACCAACGGCTACGTGGTCGATACCGCAGAGGGGTTGCTTCAGTTCCCGCTCAAGGTGCCACATGCCTCTGCAAGCACGATTGTCGCGTTCAACGGCCCCGGATCACCGATGGACACGCTCTTGACCGGGTTGAAAAGTGATGTGGAGTTGGCCTTTGGGCTGACGGCGAGCGACTTCATCCCGGTGCCGGTGCTGTTCGACCGAGTGCACGACTACCGATGGGGAGTGGTTGAGGCCATCACGCCCGATCTGGCCAACGGGGCGGTCTATCCGGGCACCTACATCGCGCCGGACCAGTTCCTGCACACCTACGGTCCTGGCGCGTTGGAGGAGGACTTCAACGGCGACTTCATACTGAACCTGGGCGAGGACACTAACGGGAATCAGAAGCTGGACACGTTTCGCGATCCTTTCCACATTTACCTGGACGGGGTGCTGAGTCAGACCCAGGTCGATGCGGTCTACATCGATAACTGGATGGTGTACCATCTCCACGCTGGTGAAGTTCACTGTAGCTCGAACGAACAGCGTGCCCTTCCGACGGGGATACACTGGTGGGACTGAGCGATGCGGCGTCGTTGAGGACGCATTGAGATAGGAGACCGGATCATGGATATCTGTAATCGTGGGTGCGTAGTCATCTGTGTGTTCATTGTCGGCGTTGTGGCTTGCGCCGCGTCGCCCGTCCTTGCCGACGAATCCGGCGCCGAACGGCAGGCCGAACTGCGGTCCTTGGCGGTACTGGAAGGGGATGCTTACCTCGGGGAGCGCGACCGGTTGCTGAAGTCGTGCTCCACGCCATGGGATCTGGAGGCGGCGTGCGCCGAGTCGTGGGAGACAGGGCTGGCGGCGTATGTCCTCAACCAGCGTCAGCGCGTTCCGAAAGAGTTCGCGAGAATCACGAACCCGAAGAAGGGCGGATTCTCCGCGATCGGGCTCGGTCCCGTGCGCAACACCGAGGACGGGCAGGCGGGCTTTGCGTACTTGCTGGAGCTGATGTGGAAGAGTGGCGACGAACGGACGATTCGCTTTGCACAAACGGACTTCTTCGCTGCTGCCGTCAGGTACGGGTGGATGCCGGCAACGCCGCCCACTCTGTGGCGCAAGCTCTGGAGCAGCGAGCCGGACGAGTTGTGGCGACCGGTCGTGCTTTATGGGATGGCGGTTCAAGATGACGAGCCTACGAGGGATCTCATAATCGATCTGCTTCTGAGCGGCGACCTGTCCGGGCGCGAGCCGGGGAGTATTCTGCTAGCGATAGGCAACATCGAGAGGGCTAAGCCGGGCCAGGGGACGCAGGTGTTCCTCCGAATCCTGCCCATGACCATCGAGCGAGAGAACCTCGTGCTGTTTCAAGGGGTTGCCGCGGAGTTAGCAGGGATCCGGCGCCCCGAAGCGCGGCGAGCCCTGTATGACGTAGCCCTGGATCGGGAGAAGGGAACCGACGTGTTTCGGCGCGTGGCGCTCAGTAAGTGCTCGAGTTACGCGCGTGACGAGGACATCGAGGTCTTCCGGGCCTTTTTGGCTGCGGAGGAGGATATGTCGAGCAGGGTGGGTGTCATCGGAATACTCGGGAGGGGCGTGAGCGCGTACACGTATGCGCAGGCGGGCCCCCTGCTGCGTGAGCTGCTCGAAACGGAACGGGATCCGCGAATCATCGAACGGACGGTACGCAGCCTGGACTCGGTCTATTCCAACCGTGGCGAGATCTCGCCGGAGGTGCTGTCCTCCGATCTTGCTTTGCTTGCCCACTTGGCGGAAACTGGATCCCTAAATGCCAACGCGCGCAAGTATGCCGCAAAGTTGGAGGCGAAGATCAACTGGCGGCTCGAGCATCCACCGAAGCCGAAAGATGCCGCGAGCCGGCCAGATCAACCGGGAGACCCAGTCGGCGAGCGATAGCACGGATCACATCTGCAACCAGTGTCTGGACTACGGGAGTCTGTCCGGGGGGACGATAGCGATCGATCCGGACCCGTTCTGTCCAGGCATGGTGATTACCTTTACGCTGTCCGGGGTGGTGGATAGCGGGGGTCAGAAGCGTCAGCCGTGTGATCCGGGCCCCATTCCTGCGGTGACGCCGACTTACGAATGGTCGATCAGTCGGCCGGGGTGGGCTACGGTTACCGGGAGCGGGCCGGTGGCTACGGTGCAGACTGGCCCGCAGGCTGGAACAGCCGCCTGGCGACGGCAGCCAATTCGTCGGTGGGGGGGTTGGTGTGCGTGGAAGTCCAGGCGGCGACGTGTTCGTGGAACAGGTGCGGGCTTAGCAGCATGATCGTGGGGTGTTCCAGCTTGAGGTCTGCTGCCACGCGATGCAGGGTCTTGCGTTGGCGGGGGCTGAGGCCCAGATCAGTCAGTACCGTGCGGAACAGCTTGCGGGGGTCGTTGGGTTCGTGGTGCTGAGCGGCTTCGCGCCGGCGCTGTACCCAGGCCAGGGCCAGTACGCAGAGCGCCAGCACCCCGAGGACCGCGAGTACGCCGGTCCAGCCGCCTCCGTGGGCGAAGTGGTCGCGAACCGCCTGGAGGCGGAGGCTTAGCCCTGCGGGTTCGGTGGTTTGGCCGATCACGATTCCGCCTCCTTGACACCTTGCTCGACAGGCGTCCCGCGTCGTGTGGGTACGCCCGCGATAGCCTCCGCCCGCCGCCGCACTTCCGCATCAGTATCGTGGGCAGCCAGATAGCGAATGTGTTCGGAGATGCTGTTAAGGCTGAGTTGCTCCACCACCCATAGGGCGCTCAGCCGCTCGCCACGTGCTTCACTGCCAAGCATCTCGAGCAAGGCTTCGGCGGCGCGGTGTACGTCGTGCTTGAGCAGCGCCTTCACGGCGTTGGCCCGCACGCGGTGCGCAGGGGCCTCGAGCAGACGCTCGACACTCTCGTCGTACGAGGGGTCTTCCAGGGCATCCAGAGCTTCGATGGCGTTGGCCTGCACGCGGGGGTCGGGGTCCTGAAGGGCTCTGCGCAAGATGCGTATTGCCTCAGGGGAGCCGATCTGCTTCAAGGCCATCACCGCGCTGCTGCGTACAGTGGCGTCGGGGTCGTACGAGGAGCGATAGAGCTGATCGGCCAGTTCGCCGGCCAGTCCGGCGCTGCGAATGAGCTCCAGCGCCCGGGTGCGGTCGTCGGCGTCAGAGGCGGCCAGCTTGGCCCGCAGATAGCGGGTGCCTTCCGGCGTGCCCAGCAGGGCTTGGCTCGAGTGATCCGCGGAGGTTTGCTCCGGGTCGGAGAAGATTACGTTCAGGGCGTCCTGGGCGTTCGCAGCTACGTCGGCGGACGGAGAGGCTACGCCCCCGGAGCGTTTGGGGAGTGCGGTGGCGAATCCCCGGCGACGTTGTAGCTCGCGTCGGGCTATCTCGGTGTCGGGACAGCCCTTACGCCCGGCGATCCTCCGCAGAGCGCTCGTTGACGAGGGCGTGTCGATGGCGATGAGCTGCCACAAGGCTGCACGGCGAAGGTGGGCGTCGCCCTGGACGAAGGCGTCGATGAGCAGGGTCACCTTGGTGTCAGTCGGCAACCCGGTGGCGGCGATTAGGCGCACCGACGGGGCGGCCTGTTGCCGATTGAGGTTCGCCAAGGGGTCGATGGACTCGCTTAACCATTGAAGCTCGCGCACGGAGGCGCACGCGCGATGTACCGACGGGTCCTTGAGTACCCAGCATTCGTCGATCACCGCGGCCATGAAGGCATCGTTGCGGCAGCGGCTGAGGGCCCGGGCGGCGTCGGAGCGCAACTCCGGAATCGCCAGGGCGCGTAGGATGAAGGGGGCGAGGCGGGGATCGCGCGGTGCGCTGAGCAGACCGCGCAGGGCATGGGCCAGGCGCGACCGCGGTTGGGCGAGTTTGTCTACGATGGCTGACTCGGTCAGGTCCGCCAGCGCAGTTGCGGAGATGAGGACCTCAGGCCGTAGATGCAATTCCCAACTCTGCAACGCCTGGGTGAGGGCGTGTGCTAAGTGACGACCCGCGTTTTGCGACCCGCGGGAGGGCTGGCCGGCGCCCCCTCGGGCCCCCGCGACGAGATGGCGCTCGGCAAACGACAGCAAGGCTTTGCCCGCCAGCTCGCGGGTGTTCGGGCATCGGTGAGCTAGCGCTCGGCTGAGTAGGTACATCAGGTGAGTCTCGCCGCTCTGAGCGATCAGCCTGATCGCGTTCCGCCGGGACGTGAACTCATCACGCTGTAAAGCGGCGCGCAGGGCGGGCTCCAGCTTCCCCACCGCCTGTTGAATGTCGCTTTGGATGGTGGTGGAGAACTGGTCACATCGGGCGACCAGCTCTGTCAGCGGTGCGGAGCGACGACGCTGCAGCAGCGTTTCCAGGACCGATCGGCAGTGCGGTTGATCCAGCATGGGCAAGGCGCGCAGCAAGACCTGATCCGCCGCGGTGTTGTGGGCGACCGCGAGCAGACGGTGTATTTCCGCTGCTGAACCGTGGGGCGCACTCATTTGACGGTAATATCGGACTTTCAGGCAGGTGATCTTTCGTAATGTAGATCTACTGCCCGGGGGATATTGTTCGCCCCGGAAGGGGCGGTTGGTCCAGTCTGTGGGGTCACCTCTTGTGGGTGACGAACCCGCGTTCCTCGTCACCCACAAGGGGCAGCGCTTCACCCCTTACGATAGCGCCAGAGGGGGCGTTTTAGGGGTTTAGGTCAGCCATTCTGTAAACCTAGCGCCCATAAAAGCGCCCCTGGCAGGGGGGTCAAGGCATTAAACCCGCAAGGGGTGAAAGACACAACCCCAGAGCTATAACCGAATTTCGTTGATGGCTGGATGAAAGAAGGCGGCGTACTCTCGGGATCATGAATGGTTCCGAGCCGCCCACGTTGGGCAGAGGAGTACGCCGATGCACGATAGTAACGACGCAACCG
>JAAEQG010000701.1 GCA_024231775.1 bacterium | reverse complement strand
GCCTCGCCAGCATCCAGATCCTCCCACCAACCAGCGATGACGCCGTTGGGGAGGGTGGGATCGGGAAGCGGGTCCCCGGTGCAGCAGCCGCTGTCACCAGTTTGGTTGACCGTGAGGAAACCGTTTGACGAGATTTCAACGTCGGTGTACGACAGCCCGTAGTAGTCGAAGGAGAACCCGATCGGGAGCACCAGGGTGGAGTCGTCACCCAGGGTGAACGGCGTTCCCGTGGCGGAGATGTCCAAGAAGTCGTGGGGGATGGTATCGTCAATCGTGAAACCACCGACCGACTGCTTGGCCGTCCAGGTTCCCTGGTTAAGCACGGAGGCCATGATCGTCGTGGTCTCCAGGTGTTCGTAGGTTCCGCCAGGCAACAGAACTTGCGGGAAATTGGCGAGGAGCGTGCCGAGTTGGTCGTCCTCGAGGTCGTGGAATGCGAAGCTCACATTGCCTGTGTTCTCTACGTGGTAGCAGTAGGTCACCGCGGTTCCCGAGGTGACGGTGATGACGTCGGTCGCGGCACAGACGCCCGGGGTGATTCCCACGGTCTTGGTCAGCTCGATCGCCGGGTCGCTCGGCGAGTCTACGATCAGCTCAACCGATACGGGAACCAGCTCGGTGCCGTTGCCAGGACCCGGATCCGGGTCGTTGCTGTAAACACAGAGGTAGGCGTTGTAGGTGCCGGCGGCCATGCCCGCGGAGTCGTAGGTCACGGACACGGGAGAGCTGCCTGCAACCGGCGTTGTTCCGCTGGTATCGCTCAGGCTCAACCAGGGGATGTCCGACGCTGAGAGGCACGGCGAGGGCGCGCCAGTGCCAGTGCCGTCAATGATGAACGGGAACCCCTGCTGGTAGATGTCGGACAGGGCCGCGCCCCAGGTGCCGGTGTACTGCAAGGCGTTGCCAGTGTCGGTGACTCCGTCGATGGTTATCGGCGGTGCCCATGGCCCCGAGGCCAAGGAGCCGTCGACCTGCCAGTCCAGCCAGTAGGTGCCTGGCGGCAGAAGGGTACCCACGGTGACCACGGCGGCCATGATCGGCCGGCTGGTGGAACCGGAAGTCGTGTCGGTCACCCGGTAAATGTTGGACCAGGCCGAGCTGGCCATGCGGTTGGTTGTAGTGTCACCGAAAACCACGCTGCTCGCCGGGTCATCCGGGGAGCCGTCCCAGATCTGCAGATTGACTGCGGTGATCGACGACGTGGTGGGGGAGCCGGTCTGGTAGGCGAAGAAGGTTATCTCGTCGATAGACCAGCCCGAAGCATGGGTAACCGTGAACTCGTCGGCGAGGCGGTTGCCCGAAGAAGCCTGGACGCCGAAGCCTAAAGTAGTCAATCCGAGCGCGGTCTGGAGCTGACTCTCGTCAGCGCCTCCGTCGCCGCAGCCCGGGCAGTTCACCAGTGGCCCGTTGTCGTACAACACGGCCCTGGGAGCGTGCCATGGTTCGGATCGTCCCTCTGGCTCCGGAGCCTCGATGTTTGGTGCGTCAAGGCCCTCGGCGGCCTGCGAGGGATCACCCTCGCCCACTTGCCGCGGCATCGGCGGCAGGGCTATTGTGAGGTTGTCCTCGTCGATGGTCCAGTCGAGTGGGGAACCGCCAGTGTTGGCGATGGTCAGCGTCTGGATCTCCGTCATATCCGGCGCCAGCGTGCTCGCCATGCTCAACGGGTCGACGTCGATTTCCGGTGGGGGCGGGGGATCAGCGCACCTGGCCCAGAAATCATCGATCTGCGCGTACCAATCCCAATTGGCTACCGGGTCATAATAGTGCCAGCGCAGAATCACGCTCGCCTGATTCGCGGCCACAGCCGAGATATCGAACTCAACGACATCCTCGCCGGGTGGTAAGCGCAAACCTCCGGGAGGATGATCCTCGTTCCAGGAAAGCACGGTCGTCCATGATGTTCCACCATCAACGCTCACGTCCAGGTCGAGGAAGTCTCGGGCGCCATAATTCTGGTAGTTCACGCCGTAGTTGACATAGACATTGGGAAAGCCGACCGTCGAGAAAGAGTTGGTCCAAAGTTCCGTGTCGTAGTCTACGGGGCCAGCGCTGTCGCTGGATGCGGTCGCGGCATCACCCGAACCGCTGGTGTAGTTGCCTTCACCGGAGCCCGCGAGGTTGGTCCACACCAATCCGGTACCTTCGTTGTCGACCACTGTCCAGTCGCTGGGAATTCCGAAATCGAAAGGAATTGGCACTCCGGCCCCCGCAGCAACGTCCTGGCAAACAACCGGCGCTGGCGGGATTACACAGAGATCGTAGAGGATGGCCATGCCGTTTTGCAGACTTCCCGCAGCGTTGAAGGCGTACTGGAGCGTGAAACCGTCGCCCTCGAGCCCGACCGTGGCGGTTTCGCCGAAGCTGCGGCCAGGATAGGAGAAGTCCACGTCCTCATACTGGGTCAAAACGTAGCCGTCTGAACCGCCGAAGATGATTGCCTCGAAGGTTGCGGCGCCGTTGCCCGGAGAACGTGGTCTGTCGTTCCACTGCACCACCAGACAGGGCACAACGCCCGCTGTCGTGTTGGGGCAGGTGGCAAAGGTCTCGTAGTAGACCCCTCCGCCCTGGGTGTCGCCAGCAATGTCATCCCAGTGGACGGCAATCGCCGGTGATCCAAAGTACGGCAGCGCAGCGTTGGGGGTGCCCGCGGCCAAGCCGGCACCGAAGATCAGAGCGCCGTTGTTGGCGACCCGCACGTCGGTGGCAGAAAAAGCCTCGAAGGTGAAACCGATCCCAATCGTGGCCTCGTCTTCATCTTCCAAAGGTATCGCCGTGCCAGTGCCGGAGATGTCCACAAAGGAGTATGCCGGGCCACCCGGAGCTTCGGATGTGGCGTAGGAAATCGGGTTGCCATCAGCGCAGGTGCCGTCCGAACCGGTGTGCTCGACGACGCCGACGCACACTGTGTCGGAGACGTTGTTGTCAAGGTCAGGATCAAACTGGTCAACTGCCAAAATCTCAGCGTAGCCGCAGAATGATCCCAGTGAGGAACCGGCGGTTAGGGTGATGTGGCAAACCACAGTCAACGCCGAGGTGCCGACCGGACCGCCAATATCCCAGATACCATCGCCAAAGTCGCCGCTGCAAGTGTCACTCACGTAGGTGAAATTGGGATCAATAGTTGCCGCAATCTGGATGTTGGTGGCATCGTAGGGGCCGTAGTTGGTTAACTCGACCGAGACGACCAGAGTATCACCGGGTGAAAGGGCTGCGGTGGCGTCAGTGCTAACAGAGACGCCCACATCAGCTTCCTGGACCGGCAGAATAACCGTGTCCGAGTTGTCGCCGGGGGTACTATCGGGATTGTCAGAGGCCACGGTGGCGGTATTTTCGACCGTGCCCGAAGCGTCGCCGGTGGGCTGCACGTTGAGCACGCAGCTGTCTGACCCGGCGGCCGCCAGGCCACCCACGGCCCAGGTCCAGGTGTCTCCAACCAGGCCTCCGCCGCAGGTATCGCTGTTGTAGATCAGGTTGGCCGCCATGATGTCGGTGACCACCACGCCGGTGGCCGCCATGCCAACTTCGTTGTTGACGACGGTGATCGTGTAGTCAAAGGCCACGGCAGGCACCACAGAGGTTTCGGTGGTGGTCTTGGTGATTCCGAGGTCGAGGGGCGTGTTGGTGTTGGTTACGTCCACGTCACAGGAGTCGGATTCGTCGCCCGGGGCATCTTCCGGCTGATCGG
>JAAEQG010000700.1 GCA_024231775.1 bacterium | reverse complement strand
TGCATCGGCGTCGCTTCGTTATCCGACATCAATTGCACGACGGCGAAGGAGAAGGTATATCCCCAGTTGGGGTCATCGCCGATGACCGACCAGGCATACGCACCCGGGTACCATCCCCAGAACAGGTTCTTCCACGGCTTGATCACCTGGAACATGCACTTGACCACCCTCGCCGGCTCGCCAATGAGTTGCCCGGAGTCGCACAGCGTCTCACCACCGCCGAGCCCCCCCGTGTTCCGAATCCCGTGTCCCCATTCGTGGAACAGCGCATGCCAGGATCCATCCCCGCCACTGCTGGCGCCATAACCGCCGCCGGCGCCGCGACCCAGCGTCTTTCCATCCTTCTTCGTCCCACCGACAAGCAGGCGGTATTTGTACTTCGGCTTCTCTGGCGGATGCTCCCAGAAGAACATCAGGTGGCCGCTGTGTTCCAGGTACGCCCACCAATCCTCCCATCCTCGCATGATGAGTTTCCGTCGGCGGGCGGCCCCTTTCTTGTCGTCCCAGTCCAGCCAGCGTGATCCGCCCCCATCGTCAGGCGGTTCACTGCCC
>JAAEQG010000699.1 GCA_024231775.1 bacterium | reverse complement strand
CCCCCCCGCCACCATTCACCGGTGAGCGATCCCCGGACGAATGGCGGCGCTGGTTTACCGAGCATCTCCCGACCATGGCGGGCGAATCTCGCGGGAACTTGCTCGGCGGTTTTGCTTTCACGCGTCAGGTCAGCAAAGGCTGGTGGGGGCGGTTGTGCGGTTCGCCTCTGCGGCGCAGCTTCGCCATTGCCCAGCGTCTGCGCCATCGCGGTCTTCCGGCGCTGCACGTTCCGGTGTTGCTGGAACGGCGTAGTGTTGGTGACTCGGAGTGGGTGTTGGCGGTTCATCAACCGTCTGGAGCAGTGCGTCTGCACGAGATCGCCTCGACTCTGCTGAGCGCTCCGGCCGAGCAGCCAGTCCCCCCTGCTGCCAGACGCCGGCGTCTCAGTGAGTTGCTCACCGCAACGGGACACTTGGCTGCGGCGATGGTCGATGGCGGCGTCATCGCGCGACGACTGGGACTGGATGCGTTTGTGGTCGTACCCGCCCGCGGTGACTCTCCGGAGAGGGTGTGTATACGGGAGTTCGAGAGTCTGACTCTGCGGCGGCGGGCGGTGCGGGCGGCAGCGGATTGGATGCCTGCGTGCTTGTGGCAGGACTGCCCGACTGGTCTGACCCGTTCAGATCGGTTGCGGTTTCTGCTGGCGTACTGGCACCATCTTCCCCCGCAGGTCCGGCCGATCTGCTGGAAGGCGCTGTGGCGGCAGATCGCAGCAACGGACGCATAGCAGTCCGTGCTGAAACCACAATTGCGGAGCGCCCGGCGTCCCGCCGGCCATGGAATGACGCCGAACGCCGGTCTCCTGGAACGGCGTGCGGGGGCACAAACCGTCCCAGACTTCTAGCACCGGCTCCTCGCCACCGCATTAGCACGGCAACGCGAGTTGGGCTCAAGAATCTGGTAGGGCCTGGACAATACTGTCTCCAGCAACAACAAGCTGGAGGATAGGAGCATGGATGCTGGACGAATTGGTCGGTTGGCGGGTGGTTTGCGCCGTTTTACAGGGTTGTTCGACGACTGCTTTGCGCGCAGTGACCCACGCCCCTTATCGTGTTTCCCATGAGCGACCAGCGGCAAGAACCAGTCTCCGATGATTGCGTCCTCCTCCCGTACCTCCCCCACCCCGAGATCTGCCCGCGGACCGGATCAACGATAGGTGACACCGGGCGGCCGACTTCGAGGTCCGGTCTTCGCAGTTCCTCACGGAAGTCTGGGATGCCTTGATCGTGGTGTGGCATTGCGTAGACTGGTCGCCATGGGAAGCAGAGACCTCGAAATCGCAGCGGCCCTCCGCGTTCCGAAGATCATCACCCTTGCTCTCACTATGGGGCTGATCGGGTTCGGAGTGCTGAGCGCAGTGATTCCGTGGGGTCCATCCCCGGAACCGGACGGCCAGCGCATTCTGATCGGGATCCTCTGCCTGTTCGCGATCCCTGAGGTTGTGGCTTGCATGATCATCCGACGCGGGATCATAGTGCAAGCGCAGCGGCGGCACGAAGGGGAGGCTGCGAGCGCGGACTTGGCCCTGGGTCTGGTCCCCACGCTGACGACCCTGACCATCATCGGTGCCGCGATGGCCGAGGGCTTTGGAATCTTCGGCATAACCGTGTACGCACTCACAGACAACGCGCCAGTACTGATCGCCCCCGGCGTAGCTATCCTCGCTCTGGCGCT
>JAAEQG010000698.1 GCA_024231775.1 bacterium | reverse complement strand
GAGCCGCCCCGCTGGCGCAACAAGGCCCTCGCCAGCTTTCTCTTGCGCATGGGTCTGGCCCAGAGTCAGGGGAAGGGAATACCCGCCATCGTCAAGAACACGCTGGAGCTGGCCGGCCGCGAGCCTGAGATCCGGCCGACCGGGCGTTGGTTCCAGGTGGTCCTGCCGGCGTATCAACCCACCGACCGATCGGTTTCAAAAACGCAAGTCTCGATATCCCACCTACCGGTCACTGCTAACGGCTGTGTAGGCCGCGACGACGAGCTACGCCGTCTCGACGCCGTGTGGGACGATCCGAATATCCACGTCCTGAGCCTGGTGGCCTGGGGCGGGGTGGGCAAGACGGCCCTCGTCAACCGCTGGCTGACGACCCTTGCCGCCGCCCGCTACCGCGGTGCCGACCGGGTGCTCGGCTGGTCGTTCTACAGCCAGGGAACCGGTGATCGCATGGCGTCGGCGGATTCATTCACCGATTTCGCGTTGCGTTACCTCGGCGATCCCGATCCGGCGACGGGCTCAGCTCCTGATCGCGGCTTCCGGCTCGCCGGCTGGGTGCGCCGGCAGCGGACGCTCCTGGTGCTCGACGGCATCGAGTCCCTACAGCATCCGCCCGGCTCGACATTGGCAGGACGGCTGAAGGACCCGGCGCTGGCGACGCTGATCAGAGAGCTGGCGTCGGAGAATCCCGGGCTTTGCGTGATCACTACCCGGCTAGCGGTGGCCGACCTGGCTCAATTCGCGGCGACGACTGCGCCGCAGATCGATCTGGAGCAGCTGCCCCCGGAGGCCGGGGCGGAGCTTTTGCGTCAGCTCGGTGTCAGCGGATCGGAACGTGAGCTGCGCGCTGCGGCGGAGGAGTACGGAGGCCACGCCCTGACGCTGGCGCTGCTGGGGAACTACCTGCGCAAGGTTCACGCCGGGGACGTCGGCTACCGCGACAAAGTGGAGCTGGGCAGAGCCGACGCGCGCCAGGGCGGGCATGGGTACCGGGTGATTGCGGCGTATGAGCGCGTGCTGGAGTCGGGACCGGAGCTGGCGATTTTGCGCCTTTTGGGGCTTTTCGACCGGCCCGCCGCAGGCACCGAGATCGCCGCCTTGCGCGCCGCGCCGGCGATTCCGGATCTCACCGAAAGCCTGGTGGGGATCGCCGAGGACGATTGGCAGTGGGCCCTGTCGAACTTGCGCGAGAATGGCCTGTTGGCTCCCGTCGATCCGCGTGATCCGGCGGCGTTCGACAGCCATCCGCTGGTGCGCGCCTACTTCACCGACCAGTTGCGCCAGCGTCACCCGGAGGCTTGGCGCGCCGGGAACCTGCGCCTCCGGGAGCACCAGCGGATCTCGGCACCCGACTTGCCCGGGGAAGCCGGAGATCACCGGATCGATCCGGACGTCGAGGAACCCGAAGAAGACCCGAACACTACCCACTCAATATGATGAATATTCCACAATCTCTTGTCGAGCAGACTCTTAAAGGTAACTGCATCCTGTTCGTCGGAGACGGCCTATTCGCCGACAATCCTTCTTATCCGACCGACAAGGTCCTTGCCCAGGAGCTAGCAAGCCGCTGTCGGTATCAGGGATCGTCCCTGTCGCTACCACGCATCGCTCAGCTTTATGAGGTACGCCTCGACCGCCAGAATCTCGTTGAGTTTATTTGTGGCTTTTTTGATCGGCCCAACGCCGAGGCGGTCGCGATGTACGGCCGTCTGGCCCAACTGCCGATCAAGACCCTAGTGACTACGAACATCGATCCTTGGCTGCAGCAAGCTTACAGGAACCTCAAGAAATCTCACCTTCAAATCGTCCGCGAAGGGGAGGAGGACTTCTACGATACCCACACGTCTTTCGTGGTACGATTTGGGTGCGGCTCTTTTTGATCAGGCCCGATCGCCTTTGTTTTCAGGCAGATGACTGGTGATTTGGAGTAGGCGGTCGGCCTTCCACGGGCGACTATGGATGGCGGATGGCAATAGGCCGGGTTCTGGGGTACGTGATCGAAGGCTGAAGCCGTTCCATCAGCGTGATT
>JAAEQG010000697.1 GCA_024231775.1 bacterium | reverse complement strand
GTCCCCAGCCCGATGACCGAAGCCTTATCCTCACCGATCTGCACATGCCGCATAACCGCATCTCCACCTGATCGTTCTGACGCAGGAGACCGCCGCCCGCACCACCTCGCAACCGACCCGCGTAGCCGCGCCCTCCCATCACCGGCGCACGTGTTCGGCGGCAGCCCGGGCCCGTCCTCGCCATTTCCCCTACGGTTTCGGTCGTTCCGGTTGGTTACGGAACCCCGTGATCAGCGGCATGTCCTCCGGTTTCTCGTCGGGGTGTACCGCGAAGACCTCGACGCGCACGATGTCGTCGAACGGAACGCTGACGACGAAGGCTCCGACCTTGTAATGGTCGTCCACCGGCTCACACTCGAAGGTAAGATGAGACTTGCTCTCCATCTCCGCGATGATCTTTACCTCATAGCTGAAACCATCGCGCAGATAGACCAGTCGGCGGAGTTCCAGACTCTCCAGAAAAGTGTGAAACTTCGGATTGTCGTCCGCATTCTCCGGCGTAACGTCCGGGAACCGTTTGCAGGCGCAGCGCAGGCGAGCCTCGTCCTGGAGTCGAGAGAAAGCCGCTCCATGAAACCAATCGTAGTCAAACATGAGGTGCAATCCTATCTTGGGGAACGGCAAGCCCGACCGGCTGAACGCCGTCGCGAACCCGCCCCGCACGCCTCGCACGTGTGGATGGGCACCCTAGTTACCCCTGACCCCCGTGTCAATCGGCGGGCCGGCATACTCAGTCAGCCACCCCTCACCCCACCCCCGAACCGATGGTACCATGTACGCATGTCGCCCACCGAGCTCACCGCCAAAGTCAAAGCGCTCACCACCGAGCAGGGGTTCCGCATCACCGGTATCGCCCCCGCCCAGCCGCTCGAACGGTCCGCCTACCTTCACCAGTGGCTGGCCCAGGGGCGCCACGGTCGGATGGCTTACCTGGCTCGCAACCTGGCCAACCGGCTCGATCCCCGCCGGATGCTCCCCGGGGCGCGCAGCATCGTGGTCGTCGCTCACCCTTACCGCCAGCCCGAGAACGCACCGCCCGACAACCGGCCGCGCGGACGCGTAGCCATGTATGCCTGGGGACCGGACTACCACGAGGTGGTCAAACGGCGTCTGCACGCGGTTTGCGATCGCCTCCATGACGATTTGTCTGACCCATTCCGTACCCGAGTCTGCGTCGATACCGCCCCGATCATCGAGCGTGACCTAGCCGCCCAAGCCGGCGTAGGCTGGATCGGCAAGAACACCATGACCATAGACCCGGGCTTGGGCAGCTACTTCTTCCTGGGGATCATTATCACCACGCTCGAGCTGGTCCCCGACGCCCCGATCGGCGACCACTGCGGAACCTGTACCCGCTGCCTCGACGCCTGCCCCACCGGCGCACTCCCAGCTGCGTACCAGATGGATGCTTCGCGATGCATATCCTACTTAACCATCGAACTGCGCGACGCCGTACCGGAGGAGTACCACGCCGCCATGGGAGATTGGATCTTCGGATGCGACATCTGTCAGGAAGTCTGCCCGTACAATCAGAAATCATCGGCGGAGGCGGCTCCGGACTATGCTGTCCGTCCACCAGCGCCGCGCCCCGCGCTCGAAGAGATCGCCGGGTGGACCGAGGACGACTACCGCGCTTCACTGGCGG
>JAAEQG010000696.1 GCA_024231775.1 bacterium | reverse complement strand
GGCGCGTCGATGGGCACCGGGAGCGCGCCGCTTCCAGACCAGGAGACCAGAGCCTATCCCATTGCTCCCCTCACTGCAGGAAGGGGCAGGGGAGGGTTGGATTCCTTGACGGTTACGCCCCTCTCCCAACCTCTCCCCACTGGGGAGAGGGGTTCTGGGATAGCCTATAGAGATAAGAGAGTACAGGAACGGGTGGACTCCGGCGTGGAAGCGGAATGGCCGGCGAGCCTCAGAGACGCCAGTGGCACGCCTCAATCGGCGGGCACGTGAGACAGAATGCAGATTGGATCGCGATGAGCACACGGAGAACAGGACAATGAGTACCGGCGAAGAACAACGGGCATCCTTCCTTGGCGGCGGGTCGATCCTGCTGGGGATCGTTGCGCTTGTCATCTGCGGCGCTGCCGCCTCTGCCAGCGGTTCCGGTTCCGGGCTCACGCCGGATCTGGCTTGGGAACGCCTGCAGCAGGGCAACGCCAGGTTCGTCGCGGGCGAAAGCACCCACCCCAACACCACGGCTGACCGCATGGCGGATACGGTCAAGAACGGCCAGCATCCGTTCGCTACGGTGATCACGTGTTCAGACTCGCGTGTGCCGGTCGAGCGCGTGTTCGACCAGGGCATCGGGGATGTCTTCGTCATTCGCGTGGCCGGCAACGTCAGCGACGTGGATGAGGTCGGCTCGATCGAGTACGGCGTCGATCACCTGGCGACGCCGGTCATGGTCGTGCTAGGCCACACCAACTGTGGCGCGGTGACGGCGGTGGTGACCGGTGCGGAGCTTCACGGAAGCATCCCTCCGCTGGTGGACAACATCAAGCCTGCGGTGGAGCAGGCCCGGAAGAACCACCCGCATCTCCAGGGGAAGGCACTGGTTCCAGAAGCAGTCAAGGCCAACGTCTGGCAGTCCATCGACGATCTGTTCAAGACGAGCCCCGCCACGCGCAAGCACGTCGAAGGGGGCAAACTCAAGGTTGTCGGGGCGGTCTACAACATCGGCAATGGAAAGGTCGAGTGGCTGGGCAGCCATCCGGAACAGGGGCGTCTGCTGGCTTACAGCGGCGGTCCGGCACATGACGATGGCGGCGGGCATGATGCGCACGGCGGCGGATACTCTTACGAGAACTACGTCGCCGGCGCTAAAGAAGCCAAGCGCAGCCCCGCCAAGGCCATCGAATTCCTCAAGCAGGGCAACGAACGTTTCGTGAGCGGGAGTTCCATTCAACCGAACATCGACGCGGCGCGTCTGACCCAGGCTGGCAAGGAGAATCAGGGCAACCACGCCTTCGCCACGGTGATCACGTGTTCAGATTCCCGGGTGCCCGTGGAGCACATTTTCGATGTTGGAGTCATGGACACCTTCATCATTCGCGTGGCTGGCAATGTGTGCGATACCGACGAGGTCGGGTCGATCGAGTACGGTCTGGCTCACGTGAACACGCCGGTGCTGGTAGTCCTCGGCCATACGCAGTGCGGCGCGGTGACGGCGGTAACTCACGCGGTCTACGGAACCGGGCATGCTCTGGAGCGTAACATTCCGCCGTTGGTGGACAACATCCAGCCGGCGGTGGAGCGGGCCATAGCCCAACATTCCAGCGTCCACGGCGACGAGATCATCCCCTACGCGATAGAGGAGAATGTCTGGCAGGGTATCGAGGATCTGTTTACGCGGAGTCCGTCCACCAGGGAACTCGTCCACAGCGGCAAGGCCAAGGTGGTCGGCGCGATCTACGACGTCGGGACCGGGCACATCAAGTGGCTGCCCGAGGACAAGACGACGCAGCTTCTTGCCCAGGCGGAGTCCAACCCCGACCGGGCCATGAACGCCATGGCCGACAGCGGCCATGGCGGCGGTGACGCACATGCTGCGGCGGCCACTCACGGCGGAGGGCAGGAAGCCGGGCACGGAGCACCGACACACGCTGCGGCGGCGGTCCACGCCGAGCCTATCACCCTGATCGATCAAGCGAAACTCGCCCAACTCGATAAGGCGCGCCACCGCACAATCGAGGCAGCTGCCATTACCATGCCGCTGCCCGAGGCAGGCATGAATCGTCTGTGGAAGATCCTGATCGGCTTGGCGATCATCGGAGGCGCTGGTTGGCTCGCGATCAAGAGCGGCATGCTCGGGCACATGAGTGTCGCTCGAAAGATGTACGGCAGCTTCACCGCCGTCGTGGCGTTGGGCGTGGCGGGCGGGTGGGTTGGCTACCAAGCCCTCGATCAGGTTAGCGAGGAATCCGAACTGGCCCTGGCCGCTCTGGAACTCGAAGTAGGGGCCGGGGAGATGAATGTGCTGCAGAACGGGTTCATCCTGTTCGGCATCGAGGACAAAGAACACGGCGAAGAACTCCTCAAAGAGCACAAGGCGGTGATGGACGAGTATCACACGTACCTCACAGCGATCCGCTCGTCGTTCGACCTCGATGACGCGGAGCGTGAAGCCCTGGCATCGATCGAAGAGGCAAACAAGGAATACGATCAGGTCTTCGCGGAGGTTGCAGATAAGTTCCACGAGATCGAGGAGTACAAGGAAGAACTGGACGAACTCGGCGAGCAGGTGGATGAGCAGCTCGCGCATGTCCTCCACGAGCACGAGGCGGATCTGGCGGAAATGCAGTCGGCCGGGGCCTCCATGGCCCAGATCACCTTGCAGGTTGAGCTGATCGAGAGGCTGGCAGAGTGCGAGCTGCTGGCGCTTAGAGTCTCACACAACGAGGTGGGGTTCCTCCTGGACAAGAAAATCGAGCGGGTCAAGGCGATGGAGCAGCAGCTTGGCAGCCTCCGCGGTGAGTTGACGACGGTGGAAGCCATGATCCCTCAGTGTGCCAAGGACAAGGCTGAAGAGACCTCCGACCTGGCCACGCTCGCGAAGGTCGAGCACGAACTCGACAAGTACCAGGGACTCCTGGGCAAGATCATCGAGGACGAGTTGATCGTGGCCGCCGATCTGATCGATTGCACCGACGACCTGAAGCTGATCGAGCACACGGCTGTGGCGTTTGCGGAGCGAGCCGAGCACCTTGCTGTTGCAGAGAAGAATGAGTCCCACCGGGCGGCGATCGCGTTGATGGTCATCGTGGCGGTGGTCGGTTTGCTGTTTGCGTTCTTCATCACCCGCGGGATTACCAAGCCGCTCAGCCGGGTCATCGCCGGGCTGAACGATGGCGCCGAACAGGTAACAGACGCGTCGGCCCAGGTGTCCGGCGCCAGTCAGCAACTTGCCGGGGGCGCCAGCGAGCAAGCCTCGTCGCTGGAAGAGACGTCCAGCGCGCTCGAAGAGATGTCTGCAATGACACGGACAAATGCGGAGAACGCCAAGCAGGCCGACGTGCTGACCGACCAGGTAACGCTCGCCGCCCAAGGTGCGGACCGCACGATGGAACAACTCAACAGCGCCATGGGGGCGATCAACGACTCGTCGGGGCAGATCAGCAAGATCATCAAGGTGATCGAGGAGATCGCCTTCCAGACCAATCTGCTGGCCCTCAACGCAGCCGTGGAAGCCGCCCGTGCCGGTGAGCACGGCAAGGGTTTCGCCGTCGTGGCTGATGAGGTGCGCAACCTGGCCCAGAGGGCGGCCCAAGCCGCACGCGAAACAACCGGACTCATCGAGGATTCGGTCAACAAGGCCAAGGAAGGCACGGATGTCGCCGGCGAAGTTGGCAAAGCGCTTGGCGCCATCGTTGGGGACATCACTAAGGTATCCGACTTGGTCAGTGGGATTGCCAAGGCGAGCGAGGAGCAGGCCCAAGGTGTGGATCAAGTCAACACGGCCGTGTCCCAGATGGACAAGGTCACTCAGCAGAACGCTGCCGGCGCCGAGGAGTCGGCTTCGGCGGCCGAGGAACTCAGCGCCCAGGCCGTGCAGGTCAAGGGAAACGTCAACGAGTTGATGGCCCTGGCCAACGGTGGCGATGCCCAGGCGGTCACGGCTGTGGCTCCGGAATAACCCCGATATGCCTGTCGCGAGTGTGAGGAGGGCGTTCAAACCGCCCCCGATACCGCGGGGACAATCGACAAGGCCGGATGGACCTTGACTGACGCCGTCACCCGGCGGCGGCGTGTCCGGGATTGGAGTCCGTACCGCGATACTGTCCCGGCGTGCAGCCGGTGTGGGTGCGGAACACCTGGCTGAACCAACCACGGCTGGCGAAGCCGCTCTCACGGGCCACGCGAGTGATGTCCCAGGTGGTAGTCTTGAGAAACACCTTGGCCAGTTCGCCGCGCCTGAGGATAGCGCATCCTCCCACGCCATCCCAGCGACGACCGCATTCGCGCACGCTCTTGGCGCAGAAGCCCAGTAGCCTGCCCTGCTGTTCGGTCGTAAGATGATCGCGCACCGCTATCGGATAATCCGCAACGCGTCGCTCAAGCCAGTTAAGGGCCTGGATTGTATCCTCGACATGTTCTCGGATGTCGGCGGCGGCGGCGTCTTCGCGCTCGAAGGCGGCGGCCAGCGCAGTGCGAGTCTCGCCGAGCGCGCTCCGCAGGACCTTCGAATCCTCGGCGAACTGCGGATCGCGGGAGTCGATGGCGCCGGCCTGTCAAGGTGAAGCCACACCAACCCCATCGGGCTGAGTTCCGGCGAGTGAGGAGGAAGCGGGATCAGACTGATGTTATTCGGCATCCGCAGGTCTTTGCGTGAATGCCGGCCGGCTCCATCCAACGCCAAAGCCACCTGCACGTCCGAGACCAGCGAGCCGCTGATCGCAGCCAAGTGAAGGTTCATACGCATCGCCGTTGATATTGTTGCCGGAAGCGCTGGCGTATAGGCAGCGGTTGGCGACGAGCGTGCCGCTGATATCCACGCCGCCGACAACGGCTGTATTGGTCATCGTGAGGGTTGCGCCGCTGGCGGCGCGGACTGCAGCGCTCCCGCCGTGAGAGATGGTCGAGTTGAGGATCAGGGCGCTGACAGTGTCGGGCGTGCCCACGGCGTATGCCGTCGCGTTGTCGGCGACGAGGCACTGGCGCATCTGTGCGCTCGATTCGCCAAGCGCGACCGCGGAATACGCCGTCTGGCCGCCGAGGAACGTACAGCGATCGAATAGCGGCGCGGACGCGACCTGCCGCAGCGAGATGTGGGCGCCCCCGCCGTTGACGACGCCGCCGGCATTGTTCAAGAAGTCCACGTTCCGGAAAGTCGGCGAACCGCCGCGGGTCAGGCGCAGCGCGCCCCCGCCCTCCGCGATGTCGGTCTTGCCGTTCTGCAGCGTCAGGTCTTCGATGACGGTGGCGGGCGTTTGCCCGGTGCCGGACATGCTGAGAATCGCATTCGCCGGGTTCGTCGCGCCGCCGCCATCGATGAACGTTGATTCCCTCGTAGGAACCACGTTTGCGAAGTCCCGTAGGAGTCAGGCGAGGGCGCTTGGTGGAGTGTAGGTGCGGGGTGGAGGCGATCAGGCAGTCGGTGGTCGCTCGGGGCGTTCGCGAGGCTGTGGAGGCGCCGAAAACGGGGCGGCAGAGCCCCTTGAGCCGCTCGGCGACCTCCCAGCACTCGTCTCGGTTGAAACAGAACACCAGCGCGGGGGTGCGACACTCGTGGTCGTCCTCCGAGGCCATCGTCGGCAGGTGCTCGGTCAGCAGCTTGTCGCCGACCCAGACATACTCGAGCGGGACCCGACGCTCGTCGGACTGGACCAGGCGGATCTTGCGCCCGTGCTCGGTCCGCAACCAGCTCACGAATTCGGGAGCGTTGCCCACCGTCGCCGAGAGCAACATCAGCCGCACGTGCTTCGGCAGCAGCACCAGGGATAACTCCCAGACGATGCCGCGCTCGAAGTCGTTGAAGTTGTGAAACTCGTCCATCACCACGGCGGAGACGTCGTCGAGGCGTTCCTCTTCGCTGAGCAGGTGGTTGAGCAGAATCTCCGCCACGACCACGCGAACCCGGGCGTCGGGGTTCTCGCGCCGGTTGCCGGTGATCAGACCGACCTCGGTGCGCGGAAAGCCCCACGCCTCCGCCCGGTCGGCCAACTCGCGAAACTTCTGCTCGGTGAGGGCGATCAGCGGCGTGGTGTAATACATGCGCTGCCCGGACTGCAGGGCTTCGAAGACTGCTGCTTCGGCGATGAGGGTTTTGCCCATCCCGGTCGGGGCGGTAACCAACACCCCGCCGCCCTCCTCCTCCTCGAACCACGCCAGCAAAGCTTCCTCCTGCACGGAGTAGAGCTCAAACGGCACGGCATCGAGAAACGCGCTGCAAACATCGTCGCGATTCATGAGAGACAGGGTAGCTGATTTCTAATGCGCGGGCGAGGTATGCTGGGAAAGCTCACACACCGGTTAGTGCGGTGATGAAAGCCAGCAGGTCCTTGAACGGCGGCACGTCCGCCATACCGGTTTCGAACCATGCTTTGCTCTTCCGCAGCCCCGATGCCAGCGACGCGCCAGGGCGCACCGCTTGATGGATGGAGCCCAGGACGGCTTTGTTGCGGTGTTTGGTGCAGGGCTCCGGCTCGATCTCGGCTAAGGACGTAACGAAATCCTCGCCCCGCGACACCAAGTCCTCCCGGCTGTGGCGTGCTGCCTGAACGAGCAGATCGTCCATCCCCCCGGGCTTCTTGTTGTCAGGTGCAACCCATAACCCGAGGCGTGGATCGCCCTCACCAATAGCACCAGCCTCCACTTCCTGTGCGTGATCGAAGAGTTGCTGAAACCGGTTCCGATAAGATTCGACACGGTCGGAGATGCGTGTGCTGTTTGCGTCTACGATGACACCGATTGCATTGGGTAGATCGGGCGCCCATTGTTCGAGTAATTCCGTCGCGGCAGAACCGAGTACTTTCTCCACACCACCGAGCGAACGGATGATGAGGAAGTGGTCGTGTTTGTGCAGGTAGTGTGGCGTCGATGGATCGCCAGACTTATTCGACTTGGGGTGAGGGAAGGTCCGCTGCAGATCATCAGGCAACGACCTCGGAACACCCTTCAGATCCTCCCATCGCCCGCAAACGCAGGCAAGTGACGCAAGCGCTACCTGATCGTGCGCGCCTTCGCACAGGATAATCGTCCATGTACTCATGTTGTTCGTCTGAGATCGGCGCCGATTTCCTCGCGAAGGCGCTTGGCCTTCTCCGCGTCAAGGTTGGTGACTGTTGTCCGTCCGCCAGTACGTCTCAATTGAAGGACGCGGAGATCCTCGGGACCACTCCAAAGATCCGATGCGTCCGTGTAGCAATCCAGGAAGGCGTCTATTGTTTCGAGACTGTGCGTAGAAACGAACAACTGCACATCGTGTCGCTTCGCTGCCTCCAAAGTGAACTCGATGATCCGGTCCTGGGCGCCAACGTGGAGTGAAGCATCGAATTCATCGATAATCAGAATCCCCTTCTCTGCCGCCACGGTGTAACATGCGATGGAGAGCGCCTTGCCGAGCCCGCTCCCAAGGATCTCGACGGGGGTCCGACCGAGGTGCTTGTGGATGATGCGCACCGACGCACGTTCGAGCTCGTCGGCGCCTACTCTGACGTCCACGATGTCCTGATCCAGCGAGCGCAGAAGCTCTGTGACCTGCTGTACCTCTCCGCGCTCTTCGACACTATTCCATACCGGAGAGAGTTTCCCAGACCTGCCCTGCTCTAGCACACTCATGAATCGACCGGGGATATTCGGTACCCCGGCTTTCGTTACTTTGATTCCACTTCCCTCGATACGTAGCTGACCTGAAAAGGTCATCCCGTTGCTCACCGTGTCAACCTGATACGTGGCCAGCGTTGGCTGGTGGTCATTGCTCGGTGCGACTGATTCTGTGCCACCCGAGCCCTCCCGCACGTGAATCACTTCCTCCTCCTGAGGTACCCGCCAAATCCGGTTGCGACGCTCAACTCCACTCCAGATACCCTGAATCTCACACGAATGGCTGTCTCTACGGACCGACCAGAACCACTCAAGCAGCGCCATCACCACTGGTTGTGTGTTGTCCTGAAGTGGGATACGGCGCAGGCCGAGAACAGTGTCCAGCAACCTGGGGTCACCGTTGCTGCAGAACAGGAAGATCGCTTCGAGCAGATTCGTCTTGCCGCTGTTGCCCGGTCCCACAATCAGATTGACTCGGCCGAGCGGATCCAGATCCACGTCATCGTGCCCGCGGAACCCGTCTATGTGTAGCTTTTCGATCATGGTGCCAGCATCCGTCGAGCGTGTTGGCTGTCGTTCGACAGCCGGAATCAGGCTCAACAAGGTTTTCTACCGATGTCCGCCAGTCCGGTCAACTTGGGCGTGGATCGAGTGGTTGGTATCAGTCCGGCCTCCCCAACCCGGCCCGGGAGGGTGGCCGCCCCACGTGAACCGTTATTGATGGACCTTTTGGCGATGGGATTGTGGACGACTTCGGATCGTCCGATGGCGTCGTTCACCGCACGGGAAGCGCCCCGGGCTGCTGGAACTCGCTGGGGGGGTGCCGGGGATGCACGCCCTGGTAATAGACCGGCGGAACCACGAAGAGACTTCCCCGTGGTTCCGCCGAGTTTCTTGCCTGCAACCTATCCGGAAAGAGCCGTTTCGCTACGCGCCGAGGAACGTCTCGATAGCGGCGATCTCCTCCGCGGTAAGCTCGATTCCCGCGTGGCTGGCGGATTCCAGGCCCGTGGTCAGCGCGGCTGCGTCCATACCGGTGACGTCAGGCGCAAAGCCGTCGTTGCCGGCTGCTCCGTGGCAGGCGGCACAATTGTCGGCATACAGCGCGGCGCCGTCCACCGCGGCCTCGACACACTCGCCTTCCGTGCAGACTTCGCCGTCTGCGCAGTCCACGTCCTCTTCGCACTCGGGCTCGGGCGCTGCCTCGACGCATTCGCCTTCCGTGCAGACTTCGCCGTCCGCGCAGTCCACGTCCTCTTCACACTCGGGCTCGGGCGCCGCATCGACGCATTCGCCATCCGTGCAGACTTCGCCGTCCGCGCAGTCCACGTCTTCGGCACACTCAGGCACGGGCGCCGCATCGACACACTCGCCATCCGTGCAGACTTCGCCGTCCGCGCAGTCCGCGTCTTCCTGGCAATCATCGATTACGATGGGGACGCACTGGTTGGCCCGGCACTGCTCACCGGTGGGGCAGTCCGCATCGCTTGAACACTCGCCGCCGGGCGTTACCGTCCGGCAGCCGACGACTGTCAAACCGATTCCAACTCCGACCACCAGAATCCACTGGCCTAGTAGAACTCTTCGCAACATCTGGGAACACCTCCTTGTCATGAAATCATCACCCCGATCACTGCCTCGCGGCCTTGCCGGCCCTTGCCGGCTCGCCCATTTGGAAGCGGTAGTATTCACCCCGGTAGCCCAAAGTCAACCCACCGCAGCACGGATTGTGACTTCTTCCCGCCCCCCTTGGCAAGAACAGTACCTGCATTGATCCGACGAGCAGCCTGCACTTGGCAAGCTCTGCGGATACCTCTCCGGGGTGTGAGCTAAGGCGGCACGGAACGCCGGGACGAGGGCGCGGTTCCGACCAGACCGTGACATCCTTGCGGAATACGACGGTAGCAGCACTAAGACGCGGCGTGGCAGCCGCACGGGACTCAGGTGGGTGCGTGGGCGCCGCCGATCAACGACCCGAGTGACGATAGGCTGCGATCGCGAAGATGCTGGGCGATACCCTCCGGGATGCGTGCCAGGCAGCTGGGGTCTACGAACGTGGCGGTGCCCACCGCAACCGCCGTGGCTCCGGCGAGATGAAACTCCACCGCGTCGCGCCAGGTGGTGATACCGCCCATACCGATCAGCGGCACGCCCGCCGGACCGGCAACCCGACGGTAAACCTCAAAGACCGCAGCCAAGGCGACCGGCTTGATCGCCGGGCCTGACAACCCGCCGAACCGGTTGGCCAGAATCGGACGCCCCCCCTCTATATCCACCGCCATCCCCCGCAGGGTGTTGACCAGGGAGAGAATCTCGGCGCCGCCCTCCAGCGCTGCCTCCGCCGCCGCACAGATCGACGTAACGTTGGGGGAGAGCTTGACGATCAACCGGCAGCGCTCCAGCACTGCCCGAACCGACCTCACCAAGGCACACAGGCGAGCGGGGTCAGTTCCGAACTCCAGCCCGTCGGACACATTGGGGCATGAGACGTTCAGCTCCACCGCGGAGACGACCTCGATTGGGTCCAGGCGGCGACAAACCGTTACGTAGTCCTCCACGGTGTGCCCGGCGACGTTGACGATCACCGGAACCCCCAGTTCACCCAGATAGGGGATCTTCTGGGTCACGAACTGCTCCAGGCCCACGTTGGCCAGCCCGATGGCGTTGAGCATCCCCGCAGCCGTCTCGACCGTTCGCGGCGGCGGGTTGCCCTTGCGGGGTTCGAGCGTTACCGATTTGGTGACGAACGCCCCCAACCGCTGAAGATCGACGTACGGAGCGTACTCCGGACCGTAGCCGCTCGTGCCCGAGGCGGTCATCACCGGATTAGCCAGCTTCAGACCAGCCAGATCCACGGAAAGGTCAACCGGGGCTGTCGAAGCGGTGGATCCAGACATGGCCCCAGGATGAGAGCGGCGGGCCTGCGCGTCAACCCTCGCCGAGGAGGCGGTTGAGTAGTATACTCGGAGGCATGCACTGGAGAGCAGATGGCTGGCAGCTCAGATAACACGCGAGGCAACCTGGCGGTCTTTCCAGGGATGTTCGACCCGACCACGCTAGGCCACGTGGACAT
>JAAEQG010000695.1 GCA_024231775.1 bacterium | reverse complement strand
CGAAAAAGCCCGCCGTCGCCGTACGCCTGGTGCGTCGCCCACTCGATCAGGCGGTAAAACAGGAAGGCACCGGCGCCGGTTGCGCAGCCGATGACGATCGACAGCGCTACCAGGAAGTATTCTTCCTTGAATCCCGCGGAGGTGATGACTTGGTATGCACGGGCCCGCAGGCGTAGACCCGTAAAGCTTCTGGTTGCCACCTAACGGCTCACTATGGTGGTTGATCCGTGTCTAAACGAGAGCGGCACCGTATCCTCAGTCCCGCACTCCCGCAACCCCGGAGGGATGGCGAGCGGGATTGGGTACCCGGATATGGTTGAGTACCCGGCGTGAGAACCGGGATACGCCCAGGATTCCGGTGTTCGAATAAGATTCGGCACGAATAAGATCCACGGCCGAACGTATAACTGTTGGGGGGAGAGTACGTCGAGGAGTGGTCATGCTGTGCGCCGGATCGGCGGTCAGACCGGCGAATCGCCTGCTGTGTAGGAAAAAGTGGCGCGACTACAAACATTTAGACGACGTCTAATTGACCGGGGGGCTTTTCCGGGGCAAATTATGATCGTGGGCGCCATCGTCCCGCCGCGGGCGGACCACACCTCGATTTTCTTGTCAGTCGAGCCAGCGGCGCACGTCTGTTCTCCGCAGGGGGGGGCGAGATGGGTGCGCCATGGAAGCGGCGGCTAAAGTGCGACTCTAATTTTCGGGGATCATGGCAAAAGGAAGCAGCCATTCTGGAAGCGGATCCCGGCCGGGGTCAAGCGATACCTCACGGCTAGTGGGGCGGAAGATCGGCGAATTCGAGATCATCCGCGAGATTGGCCGTGGGGGAATGGGGACCGTCTACCTCGCCCAGCAGAAGTCGCTTAACCGGGTCGTGGCCTTGAAGGTGCTTTCCAGCGGTTTGGGGCTGACTGGCGCGTCGGTCCTGCGCTTCCAGCGGGAAGCCCAGGCGGCAGCCAGCCTGCATCACCAGAACATCGTTCCTATTCACGCCCTGGGCGAGACCGACGGGGTCTACTACTACGCGATGGAGTACATCCGCGGAGAGAGCCTCTACGAGCTGATCTGCCGGGCACGCGACGCGGTGGATACCGACGCAACCGCCGTGGCGGAAACCGAACCCCTGGGCGAATCGGACGATCTCGCCGCGACGGTTCCTATCCCCGTGCCGGCCAGCGTATTGGGTTCGTCGGACCCGGCGCTCAGCCATGGGGCTCCCGTAACCGCGTACCAGTTCGAGAAGATCGCCGGGTTGATCGCCTCGGTGGCGGATGCCCTGGACTACGCTCACCGGCGCGGGATCATCCACCGTGACGTAAAGCCCCACAACCTGATCCTTGGCGAAGATGAGCGGATGTACATCCTCGACTTCGGGTTGGCCCGGGTCTTGGAGCAACCGGGCGTGACCACCACCGGGGAGTTCGTCGGGTCTCCCCTGTACATGTCCCCGGAACAGATCACCGGAAGACCTCAAGGTGTGGATCCACGTACGGACACCTACTCCCTGGGGGCGACGCTGCACGAGTGGCTGACCCTGTCCCCCCCGTATCCCGGGGAGACGCGTGAGCAGGTCATCTCCAAGATCATCACCTCGGATGTGCAGCCTTCGCGGACCTTGAACCCGCACATTCCGGAGGACCTGGAGACGATCTGCGCCAAGGCTCTGGAGAAAGACCCCCGAGGACGGTACCAGTCCGCCGCGGAGATGCGCGACGACCTGCGACGCTTCCAGACTCACGATCGAATACGGGCCAGGCGCACCAGCATCCTGGGACGCGCCGGCCGGTTTCTGGGCCGTCACCAGGTGGCGTCGCTGGCGACGGTCGCGCTGGCCGTAGCCCTGACTCTGGTGGCAGCGCTGGTGGTGCAGTCGCGGCGGCTGGGCGACGCGGAGCTGTCAGTAGCCAGCTCCGCTCCTACGGTGGAAAGCGCGATTCCCGTCGAAACAGACCTCAGTCAGCCCCCATCCGGGAACGATCGGGTTACTACCGCTCCTCCCCCGGGACCGGTTGTGGCGGAGACTGGCACGGAGACGCCGGACCATCGGGTGGCGCGCAAACTTCTCGAATCGGCGGAGGCGGATCGGCTGGCTAAGCTGCTCGCCGTTATGGTGGCGGGGACGCCCATCGATCCGCTGGCTCAGCGCTTCTCCCAGGCGTTCATTGATCGATTGAGAGCATACGAATCCCAGCGTCTGGAGACGCGGCTGGGACCGGGCTTCGCAGCGGTGGACACCGTGTACGTTACGGCGTTGGCCACGGCTGATCTGGAGCAGGCCAGCACGCTGGTCGGCGAAAGCCTGAGGCTGGACCCGGGTAACATCGACGCTGAGCAGCTCGCCGGCGCGTTGGCCTGCGCCCGGCAGGACTTCGCGAACATGCTCGCCCGGGCGGAGGTTGTGGTGCGCAATCGCCCGGGCGATCCCGACGGATTCCTGCTCCGGGGAGCAGCCAGGCTGTTCACTGGGGATCTCGAGTTCAGTCAGGCTGACCTGGGGACGGCGCTCGAGTTGGGAGAGGCGAGTTCGTGGGCTCGGACGCTTCGCGGCGTAGCTCTTCAGCGCAGCAGGGACTACCCCCGGGCGTTGCGCGACTTCGAGGGCGCCTTGGCGGCTAGTGCAAACAACGTAGCTGCTCTGCTGGGACGTGCGCAGGTCAAGGTGTATCTTCATCAGCATGTCGCCGCGGTGGCTGACCTGGTCCGCGTAATCGAACTCGAGCCGGAGAACACAGACGCATACGTCTTGCGCGGTGACTGCTTCGATGCGCAGGGGCGCTATGCTGAGGCAGCGGAAGACTACACCCAGGCGCTTAGTGCAGGCGGGTTTTCCACCGCGATCAGCACCAAGCTCGCCGGGGCGATCGTCCGGCGCGAACAACAGGCGAGCACCGCAACCCCCACCCCCTCAGAGCCTGCGGGCAAACCAGCCGAAACACCAGAGCCGGAGGCAGCGCCGACGCAGCCCCCCCCCAGCGCGGGCGTTTGGCGCACCAGGGCGGACTGGCTGCGGCGATTGCTGCGTCCCCAGACGCCAGACCGCCTCAAAGACACGTGCGCGGATACCCCATTCGGGTACTTGTTGACCAACCAACAGTGACGGGTGGCTGAGCGATGTCTGCGATAGGTGGATTCATCGCGCTTCCCGGCGGGGCCAGGTTGCCACGGTCTGAACTGCGCTTCGTCCATTCGCGTGCGCCCGGACCGGGGGGGCAAAACGTCAACAAGGTCAACACCAGAGTTACGTTGTTGTTTGATCTGCGCAACAGCGCGGCGTTGTCTGAAGGCCAGAAAGACCGGATACGCGACGCCTACCCTGGGCGGATAAGCCGGGAGGGCGTTCTGCGGGTCGTGTCTTCGCGGTTTCGCACCCAGGTGGGCAACCGCCGCGCCGCCATCGAACGCTTCACCATACTGCTGATCGAGGCTCTGACCCCGCGGAGACGTCGACGAAAGACGGCGGTCCCCACCCGAGCCCGTGCCCGCAGGCTGGCGGACAAAGCCCATCAAAGCCAGAGGAAGCAGTCTCGCAAGACTCCGCGCGACGACGAGTAGAACTTATCCCAAGACATTTGTGGAACCGGTTTTCCAGCCAGTCAAAACAGGCTGGCGTTTCATTGCAGCTAGAAGTTAACATTGTCCGATCCTCCTCGGGTGCCGCGACGCAGGCCGTGCTGATGAGCGTCTACCGAACGCTGCGCCTCCGCAGCCTCGAACCCGCCAAGACCATCGCCGAGGCCCTCAAGACCTACCTGACCACCGGACAACTGCCCCCTCTACCCGCATGACTCGTTGCACGTGGCTGAGGAGTTACACCGCGGCCAGGCCGAACGTCAGATTGGCCGGATGGCGCTATCAAGAACGCCGGTGTCGCCACGTAGCTGGCTAACTCGGGATAGGTTTGGGTCTTGTACCTGCCGCGTTTGCCGTTGGTGGTTGTCGTGGCCACGACCGAACCACCCTCTGACCGGCCCCCATGTCGGCAAGATTGTGCCAGACCGGAACAGAGCATGAAAAAACCGCCCTCGCGGTAATGCGAGAGCGGTCTCTTGTCAATACCCCCAAGGGGAATCGAACCCCTGTCTTCAGGATGAGAACCTGATATCCTAGGCCGCTAGACGATGGGGGCGTCAATATTTCGGCCCTGGCTGGTGAAAGCCCGGGCCGGGGGAGGTCGTCTCATCCGCGGGCATCGTACGGGATCCGGGGGGGGATCGTCAAGACGGCGGCTGATTCAGGATCTCGCGGACGGCGGCAATCACCCGAGATACGTCCGCATCTGTCAGGCTCGGATAGAGCGGCAGGGTCAGGCAGCGATAATAGGTGTCCTCCGCAACCGGAAAGCCGCCCGATCGACGGCCGAGGCGGTCCTGGTAGTACGGCTGGGTGTGGACGGGGACGTAGTGAACCTGCGGGGTGATACCGCGTTGGGCAAGTCGCTCGAACAACAGCCGGCGGTGGTCGCGCCAGGCTCCGCGCACCCGCAGCACGTAGATATGGAAAGCGGGCAGGGTGTTCTCGGGCCAAGGTGGGATGTCCGCCAGGTCGCGAAAAGCCTGGTTATAGCGCTGGACGATCTCGCGGCGACGCCGAGCCCATTGCTCCAGTCGGTCCATCTGGGACAAACCCAAAGCTGCCTGGAAATCCGTCAGCCGATAGTTGAAGCCCAACTCCTGCATCTCGTGATACCAGGGGCTGTCGTTCCGGGAGAGGCGGCTGGGGTCGCGCTCGAGGCCATGACCAGCCAGGCGACGCACGCGGTGGGCCAGGTGGTCATCGTTGGTCAAGACCATCCCGCCCTCGCCGCAGGTGATCGCTTTCACCGGATGAAACGACAGCGTCGCCAGGTGGGCGTGGGCGCAACCGCCGCACCGGTAGTCTCGGCCGGCGAGGCGATACTCCGAGCCCAGCGAATGGGCGGCGTCCTCGATGAGCACGAATCCGTACCGCTCAGCCAGCTCGAACAAACTGGGCAAGTTCGCGGGGACCCCGGCGAAATCCACCGCTACCACAACCCGGGGGACCGATCCGCCGGCGCATCTGGCTGCGAGGGCGTCCACATCGAGACAGAAGGTGTCCGCAGCAATGTCGACGAAGTCAACCTCCGCTCCGGTATGGGCGATGCAGTTGGCTGACGAGACGAAGGTCAGCGGTACTGTTACGCCGGTGTCACCCGGCCCGAGGCCCGTAGCCAGCGCCGCCATGTGCAGCGCCGCGCTCCCGCTGGAGACGGCGACGGCATGCTTGGCGCCGCAGTAGTCCGCCACGCGCCGCTCGAACTCGGGGACCTTCTTCCCCTGCGTGATCCACGGCGAACGCAGCACCTCGACGACGGCGGCGATGTCGTCCTCGCTGATCCATTGCTTTCCATAGGAGAGCGGAGTCGGGGTGTCTTGCGCTGGTTTCATGCGGCGTCGCCCGTCGCCTTCAACAGGTGGGGGCAGTCTCCTGGGAGGTCTGACGGACCCAGGCTTTGGTCTCGGCGAGGCCGCGTTGCAGATCGTAGACCGGCCTCCAGCCGAGAACCCGCCTGGCGGCAGACGGATCACAGAGCAGTTTGGGAATCTCCGCCTGGGGGTGATCGTGGGAGACGTGGCGGATGTCCCCCTGCTCGCCGACGATCCGTCGGGCAAGGTCGCAAATGGAGATGTCCGCGCCGGTCCCGGCGTTGAGGATCAACCCGTTGGACGCGGGGTTGAGTGCGGCTTGGATGATGAAGCGGGCGCAGTCTTTGACGTAGAGCAGATCGCGGGTCTGGCGACCGTCTCCGCGCACCAGAAGAGGCTGACCCGTCAGGGCACGCTGGAGGAACACGGACACGACCCCGCCCTCGGTGTCGGTTCGCTGGTAGGGTCCGTAGGTGTTGAATGGTCTCAACACGGTCACGGGAAGACCGTACGCATGGAAGTAGCTCAGGGCCAGGTGTTCGCCGGCCAGCTTGCAGGCGGCGTAGGGGGATCTGGCTTGGACCGGGTGGGCCTCGTCGATCTTACCCGTCCCCGCCTGGTCCCCACCGGTCGCGTAGACCATGCAGGTGGAGACGAAGACCACTTTGGGGGAGGGAGCGCCGCGGCGGGAGTGCTGGGCGCGGGCGGCTTCCAGGAGGTTGAATGTGCCGATCACGTCGTTCTCGAGAACACTCTGGGGCGTATCAATGCTCTGCTGTACGTTGATCCTCGCCGCCAGGTGAAGGCACACATCGACCGGGTCGGCGAATAGGGATTCGACGGCGGGGCGGTCTTTCACGTCGCCAACCGTCAGCCCCTCAAAGCCGGGGTGGTGCTCGAACTCCGCGAGATTGGCCCGGGAACCGCTCGAGCAGTCGTCAAAGGCTCGCACCCGATGGCCCGCCTCGAGCAACTCCGCAACCACCCAACGACCGATGAAGCCCGCGCCTCCGGTGATCAATACTCGACTGCCGGAATTATCCAAGAGCCATCTCCCCGTCTCGGCGGACCTCGAACGCCGTCAGCGCAGGCAGGTCGCCTCAGTAGTGTTGTTATCGGCTGCCATGGGCTTCGCGGACCAGCAGACCCGCCGAGTCGGGTGCGTGACAGTATGGGCAAGCTCTTGAGCGTTCTGTTGCCGAGCGATTGTCTGCGCGCGAACATCGCTGCGTCTGGACACCCCTCGTCGCCCTGAAAGGGCGCTCTATGACAGCCCAGGGCAACGCCCTGGGGCAGGATTGCCCGAAGCAAGGTAAGCCCTGAAAGGGCGAAACAAGGCTATGCCGCCCTTTCAGGGCTTGTGTTTGTCTCGGTCACAAGTCCCCAGGGCGTTGCCCTGGGCTGGCCTATGACGCCCCGTT
>JAAEQG010000694.1 GCA_024231775.1 bacterium | reverse complement strand
TCCTGGCACTGGAGCAGATCAAGCGCGCCAACGTCGTCAATCTGCCCGCCGCCAACGAGCTGCCCGCCTGGATGGGAGGGTGAGGGAGGTCGGAAGTCGGAGGTCGGAATTTGCTCATTGCTCACAGCTCATTGCTCATTCCCCCCATGGACAGCGCTTGAATTCGACGCACCCTCCGATTAGGCTGGATGGTTTGGGGTAGTGACCCCGCCATCGTCTCCTCCGGGGCGCGCTCGCGATGCAGTTTGTCCTCATTCTTGCCGTTATGGCCGCGCTGGTGATCGCGGAAAACAGTCCGGCACAGCCGGTCTCGGGGGCGATGATCCGGCTGGCATTGGCCGGCTGCGGCGTGGCGATGGTTGTCGGGTTCGCCGCGATCGCGTCGGGCATCATCGCGCGGCGGTTGCGAAGCGACGCCCAGCAGCGTCACCTTCTGCTCGAACGGTTCAAGAGGTTGCGTCGCGTTCATGCGGGCCTCTGGCTGATCGTGGCGGGTGCAACCGCCTACTGGCTAGGCTGGGGGCAATTGGTCCGCTTCAACTGGCATCTCGACCGCGTTTTCCTCCTGGACGACTTGCTCGTCCTCGCGCCCGTCCTGCTGCCGCTGGTACTCTCCTGGGCCGCATTCTACGAAGTGGATCGAACGATTCTGGCGGGACGCAACGACGACGATGCTCTGCAAGCGCAGACGCCCTCGCGGCTAAGGTACGTCGCGCTGCACGCGCGGCATTACCTGGGCCTG
>JAAEQG010000693.1 GCA_024231775.1 bacterium | reverse complement strand
GCGATCAGGAAGCCGGCGCCTTGATGCAGCGCGGTTTCGATGGGCATGTCTCCGACCCCTCCGATACCGGCGAGGTCGTCCGAAGGATCGAAGAGGCCACCGCGATCATCTACTAGCGGCGCCCCGCCCGCCATCGTCCAATGAAAACGGGCTGCAGGTATACACCCACAGCCCACGATCCATCTGAGTGCGCTTGGCTCCGCGCTGCCACCGGAGTGGCAAGGCGTACAGGACGGGCACACGCCCACCCCGCCTCATAGACCATCATAACCTTCTGCTACCGCCCATACAATTGGGGGAAGTACGTATTTTGCTGGGCAACGGGCTCAAAGCCCACGAAAGCCACGCCTACAGCCTCCGATTCGCATTGGGGCCCGGAGCGCGGCGTCGGGAGCCTTCCGCCATGAACACCGCCGGACCCCTAGGCATTCAGCAGTTCGACCCCATACCCCTCCAGGAGTTCGGGCTCCTCCCAATACCGCGGAATCATGGCGCGATGGTAATCCACGAAGTACTTCGACTGCGGGGACTGGCCAGACGTCTGACAGGCATAGAG
>JAAEQG010000692.1 GCA_024231775.1 bacterium | reverse complement strand
CCGTGCCGCGCGGGTTTCCGATTTGATGAAACCAAGGCAGACCGGCAACGGCGGTATCCATAGTCGAGTATAAGGCGGCGCAGGTGGGCCGCAATGATAAACCCAGCGATTAACCGCCTCTGAACGCTGTCCTGTCCTGATCAGAAGTTGTCACCTTGGGGGTGGGGATTCAAGGTGATGTTCCGTAGCGGAGCGAGGCTCGGCGAGCGGAGCTGCGGAACATCACGCCGCTCGAATCGGGCTGCCGCCCCACCCCCCATGCACCTCCTGCGGCGTATGGTACCCCAGCGCCTGATGCGGTCGATCGTGGTTGTAGATCAGAACCGCCTCCGCCACCGCACGCAGAGCGTCCGCAGGCTGAACGAACCTCGCATTCAGGCCCAGCTCTCGCTTCAAAGTGACGTTCAGACGCTCCGCCTGGCTGTTCTCGTAGCAGTGGTTCTGCTCCGTCATGCTGATCGCCAGATCACCCCGCTGCAAACGCAGAATGTACTCCCGGCAGCAGTACTGGATGCCCCGATCGGAGTGATGCATCGCCCGGGCATCATCAGGCAGTTGACCGATCGCCATCCTCAGAGCACGCAAAGCGCCAACCACCTCCAGGCTGTCGCTGCAGTCATAGCCCACGATCGCACGGCTGAACGCATCCATCACCAACGCCAGATACATGAACCCGGAACTCGTCCGCAGGTACGTGATATCGCTCACCAGCAGTTGATGCGGGCACGTTACAACCAGATCCTTCGCACGGTTCGGATACACCCCGAAGCCGTGCCGACTGTTCGTCGTGCGGGCGGAACGCCGTTTACGCGGCACCAGCAGACCATTCCGCTGAAGTAACCCGAATAACCGGTCTCGACCGATCGATACCCCCGCAACCTTCAACTCTTCCCCAATTATGTGCAGCAGCTTCCGACATCCCAGACACGGCTGACGCCACCGCTCCCGTCGAACCAGCTCCAGCACCAGCTTCTCATCGATCGTCTGCCGCCGACGCTGCGAACGCTGTTTGTAGTAGTTTTGCCGCGTCATCCCCGCCGTCCGGCACAGCAGAGCCACGCTCAATTCTGATCCTTCTGCGGCTCCGTGGACCGCCCCCCATCTGACTTTTTTTTGAACCCCTCCACATCCTTACCCAGTTCATCGCAGGCCAGCTTCAGATACTCGGCGTTGAGCACGTTCTCCGCCTGCGTCTGGCCCAAGGCCCGCTGCAGTTGAGCGATCTGCCGCTTGAGTTGTCGGATCCGATCCGCTTCATCTGGCTTTTCCACGCGTACCACCTTTGCCTGCAGATGATTCTTGCCGTAGCGTCGCAGCCACTTTTGAATCGTCGTCTTGCCGCCGATGTCATAGTGCTGCCGGGCGGCCTGGATCGACTCGAATCGGCCGTTTTCGAGATCCGCCACGACCTGTTGCTTGAAGCAGGCACTGTACCGCCGAATGATCCGCTCACGCATCGCTGACACCTCCAAATCCGAATCAGGAGTGCCAACCTATGCCAGGACAGGACAAGCAGCTCATCCTCCTCGGCTCCTGGGGCCCTGTCCGTGATG
>JAAEQG010000691.1 GCA_024231775.1 bacterium | reverse complement strand
TTTTGCTCGTAGGGGCGAGTTGCTCTTTGCTCACACTGCTTCCTACTCTCACCCCCACGCCAACACCGACGGCAACGCCTCTGCCCACGCACACGCCAACGCCAACGATCACACCCTACCCAACTCCCCATCCGACGTCCACCCCCGAACCGCCCGACACCGGCTGGCAACCGCTGCAACCGGGCGTCGAACTGCGGCAGATGCGCGTGGAGATGGAGGCGGGCGACGAACAACCCGCCGTGAGCAACGTCGAACGGCTGACCATCGTGCGGCTCGATCCCGCCGCCGCGCGCTTTCGCGTCCACTATGACCCCGCCACATCTCGCCAGGTGAGCGACTGGGCAAGCTTTGTCCGGTCGCCGCTGATCGTCAACGGCGGCTACTTTGGCCCCGAAGGCACAACCGTGAGCCTGCTCATCAGCGACGGGCAGACCTGGGGCGCTAGCTATGGAGACTATGCGGGGATGTTTGCCGTCACGCCCGACGAACAAGTGAGCGTGCGCTGGCTCCGCGCCTGGCCCTACGACCCGAACGAACCTCTACGAGAGGGTGTGCAATCGTTTCCGGTGCTGGTCAAACCCGGCGGCGTGATGGGATTCCCCGCCGACGCCGACGATGGCCGCCCCTCCCGCCGCACCGTCG
>JAAEQG010000690.1 GCA_024231775.1 bacterium | reverse complement strand
GGCGGGTGGTGTCGGGCTGGCTCTGTGGGCGGCCCGGCGGCTGGCCCGGAGGTGGATTGATCCGCGCCCGGGGCGAGCGCTGAGCTTCGTGGGGGCGATGGTTGTCGGGGGGAGCGTCGCGGTCATCGCGTATGGAGTTCGTAGCGGGTCGTTGCCGGGAACTTCGCTGAGCTTTCGCTGGGACTACTGGACGGCTGCCGCCGACCTCGTCGGGGACCATCTCTGGACCGGCGTGGGGCGCGAGAACTTCGGCGATGCGTATCTGGGCTACAAATCCATCGAATCCCCCGAAGAGGTCCAGAATCCGCACAACTTCCTGGTCGCGGCGGCTGCGGACTGGGGGGTTATCGGGCTGGCGGGCGTTGTGGTGATGTTGGTAGGTGGGGCGGTGGCCGTTGCTGGCCCGACGCTCAGGCGGCGGGGAGAACCTCCGCCTGATGATGGTGCGGACGCCGCAGCGACCGCCAGGACGCTGCTGCCGTGGGGGTTGCTGCTGGGGTTGGTTACGTTCGGTGTGCGTCTGGGGCTGTTGGGGTCGGACAATCCGCACTATCTGTACGTGGCTACGGTGCTTCCTGGGGGGCTTTGGTTGTTGGGCTTCGGCGTTTGCGCGATCGCGTGGGGAGATCCTCGCGATACCGGCGGTCTCCGGGACAGCCGGATGGGGGTCGTGCTGGCTTGTGGGCTGTTTGCGTTTCTGTTGCAGGATACGATTAACTTCGCCTTGTACGTACCGGGGGCAGCGACTCCGTTCTTTGGGCTGGTGGGGGTGGCGGTTGCCGCTCGTCGCCTTCGGGGAGCTGATGTTGCCCCCCATCCACGGGCGCGTTGGCTGCCTGCGGGGCTGGTCGGCGTGGGGTTGGCGGTGATGATGGTGCTGGTGCTGGTGCTCCCACCCGTGTGGGGGGCGTCCGAGGCTTTGGGGCAGGCCCGGACGCTGAGCTACGCGCCCATCGACGGGGCTGTCGAGGACCACCCAGCCTACCGGAGCTATGAACTGGCTGCTGAGGCGGATCCGCTCGATCCCACCGCGCCCAAGGAGCTGGCGGATTGGCTGGCGCGATCCGCCGCTGTGGTTTCAGAACCGATTCCGCTGCTGCGCCTGGCGTTGGCCGGCATCGACGAGGCCATCGCCCGGTCGCCGTCAAGAGTCGCTTTTCATCGCCGGCGGGCCCGGATCGCGCTCTCGCTGTCGCGCTGGACCGACGATCCAGCCGACCGGGCTGCTGCGCTGGAGTCCGCGGCGCGGGCTATCGTGCTCTATCCGACTCGGCCGGATTCGCTGGTGGAGTTGGCTGACCTTCAGGTGTGGGTCAGCCGGGAGGAGGGGCGTCCTGAGTTGTCGCGGGCATCGCTGGACAACTTCAGACGGGCGCTCGAGGTTGACTCGCGTCGTCCGGAATGGGAGGAGATCCGCCGTTTCCGCCCGTCGAGAATCGCCGAAATCGAAGCCAAGATCGAGGCGGTCGAGGCGGAACTCGGTGAGCCCCCGAACTAAAGACGGTCTCCGGTTGGCGGACCTCTTGCAGACCATCTTCGACGGCGGCGTGACCGACGGGCGGACCACGCTAGAATACCCACGGCTTGAAGTGCTTGTAGTTCCAGTAGCGGTGAGCGGGGCGATCATGCCGACTTGGTTCGGACGACGTTATATGCGCGCGGGGCCCACCGGGACAGAGGTGGTAATCGGGATCGTTGTGCTCCTGGTGTTGGCGGGAATCGTGGGCGCCGCCATCGTGGCGACGACTCGCCCGCAGGAGCCCCTGTTCGAGCTGCGCGTCGAGCGTGGAGGAGGCGTCGCCCGCGAAGAGACGATCGCCGCGCAGATGCTTCCGGGGATAGGCACGGCGGGATGGGGGCTGGTCGAAGCTCCGGAGGTGTTGGATCGGTCGGAGCTTCTGGCAGCGGAGGAGACCCAGCTACTCGACGCCGGGGCGACGTACGTCTACCGCGGAGTCTACGCAAACCGGACGACCGGCGAATCAGTCTCGGTCGAGATCGTCGATGTCGGAACGCCAGCCAAAGCGTTCGGTCTGTATGGGGCGCGCCGACCGCCCGGCGCCCGGGCTCTTCCGATGGGCAACGATGGTTGGCAGACCGAGGACGGCGGCGCGTTCTGGTCGGGGCGATACTACACCGAGTTCAACAGCTCCGGGGTGCGGGGGGATACCCCGTCGGCGATGACGATCGCGGATGCGCTGGGTTCGGTGCAGATACGTTACGGTACTCCGTTCTGGGCGGAGCACGTTCTGCCCGCGGAAGGGCGCATTGCGGGCAGCTTCAGCTACGCCTTTCACCGGGCGGTTGGGTTTGAGTTTCTCGAAGACACCTTCAGCGCGGACTACGAGGGTGGCGTGACGGCTTTTGTCACCGAAGCAGCATCCTCCAGCCAGGCTGTCGATCTGGTCCGGCGCTTCGAGTCGTTCCTGACCGAGCAGGGGCGCGTGCAAGCTCAGCCGACCGAACCGGAAGGCGGGGTGCTGGCGGGCGATTTTGCCGGATGGCAGTTGGCGGTCTTTCGGACGGGCGCCCGGGTGTATGGGGTACTCGGCCAGGACATGGAACCGGTTTCGGAACTGGCGAAACGCATGTTGGACTCCGTGCAGCCTCGGACGGGCGCGGTCGCCCAGGCGGGGCAGGTGGAGGAGAAGGTGTCGCCGTTCCCGGCGATCGACGTGGACGGTTGGGACGCTCCGGCGGAGACCCGGGAGTACACGCCACTAAACTTGTGGGAAAAGATCGACGGGCGGGCGGAGATCTATCTCCAGCTCGACATGCAGAGCATGCACTTCGGTACCTATCGCGATCGGAACGACGCCGACCGGGCGATCGATGTGTTCTGGTACACAATGGCGGAATCGGACGGCGCTTTCGGGATCTACCGAGCAGAAGCTAGCGGGCATGCACCGAAGATCGATGTCGGGAACGAGGGGTACGGATCGGACGGAAACGTGACCTTCTGGAAGGGGCGTGACTACGTGCGCGTGGAAGCGCTCGGCGAGGGCGGAGCGCTGGAGGCTGCGGGGTCAGCCATCGCCCGAGCGATCGCGGAGCGCATTGAGGGTACCGGGGAGACTCTGTGGGCGGATGCAGTCTTGCCCCGCGAGGGACGCACGGAGGAGGATCTGGCGTACCACGGTGCGAACGCCTTTAGCCTGGACTTTCTGGCGGAGGTCTTCAGCGCGGATTACGCGGCGGAGGGCATGGCGTACACGATGTTCATTCATCGTGCGGTGGACGCGGTGGCGGCGCAGAGCCTGCTCGAAGCATACGAGGCGTTCTTCGTAAGCTACGGACAGGTGCTCGAACGCGGCCGAACCGAGGAGGGGATCGAGTTCGTCGTGGGCGAGTCGGGGGGTATTGTTGATGCCGCGTTTGTGGTGGATGTGTACTTGGGCGGCGTGAACAACACCGATGATGCGGCGCTGGCCAAGGCG
>JAAEQG010000689.1 GCA_024231775.1 bacterium | reverse complement strand
GGGCCGGAATGGTAATCGAGTGAGCGCCTCTTTCTCGGGTCGCCAATCGACGCGAGAGACCCGGCTTTGCGGTGATCGAGAGGGGCGAAATAAACTTCGATCAGCCTTTGGCTGTGCCCCGGTCACAGCGGCGAAATGTCTCGGCGTGCAGACTTGACGTGAAAAATTTTGATCGTGTGGTGACCCTATCTGATCAGCCGATTCGATGATAGCACCTGATCGCTCCGGAGATCGACACGGTATCACGTGCGTTCGTCTCACACGTTAGATCTGCGATCTCAGCGTAGCATATCGATACCGTCTGGATTGGTAGCACAGTGATCGCCTGCGGGGCTTACAGAACGTGCCGCGTGCTGCCACGCTCCATTCTCTCGATGTCAGACCATCTTCTTGCCGTCGCCATCCCAGTGCTGAAGGTCGTCATCGGCGGGGCCGGGGGGCCACATCTTGCCATGACACGATCCGACCAGGAATTTTGAGAAAGCGCAGTCACGTGCTATCCTCTGTCAAGGGCGGCGAATGACACCAGCAGTTCCCTTCTTCGTTTCCAACAACGCCGCCGATCTCCGCCTGAAATCATCCCTGCCGGAGATGTCTGGTTGTCAAGGAGGTCTGCCATGCCTACCTCATCCACACCGGTCGGCACGCCGATCCTGGTGAATACCCTCACCATCGGAGCCCAACAGGAACCGCAGGCGGTAGCCCTTGCCGGAGGCGGCTATGCCGTCATGTAGCATTCGGGCGATTCCACTATCCCGGTGACGCTGCGCGGGGCATTCTTCGACAGCCGCGATCAACTCCAGGGCGCCGAATTCGAGGTCATGGACGATCTTCAATCGGCGCAGACACCGTTCTCTCTGCGTGTCACCGGAGGCAGCTTGACCGCAGTGGAAGGAACCCGCAGCAGCTCTCCGTTTGGTCTGTTCATCGAAGCACAGAGCGTTACCGGAACCGGCATGCCGTCAGGAGAGGGAGAGATACTCAGCACCCTGACCAGCCTGCACCGGAACCCGGACTCCGCAGCGCTCGGCGACGGTGGCATGGTCGCGGTCTGAGAAAGCTTGGCGATAGAGGGCAATTTTGCCTCGACGGGCATCGCGGCGCGGATCGTCGGCGGCCCCGGAGCCGGAGAGACGGAGTTCCTCGTCAACACCACGACGGACGGCGCGCAGGACAATCCTCAGGTCGCCGCGCTGGCTGGCGGCGGGTTCGTGGTTGCCTGGAACGGGCCGGCCGGGATCTACGCGCAGCGCTTTGCCGAAGGCGGGGCGATGCACGGCAGCGAGCTCCGCATCGACACCGCCACAGACCGTGCAGCTCCGGGGCAGGTTCAGGTGGCGGGCCTTGCGGGCGGCGGCTTCATCGCCGTCTGGACAAAGGCTGTCGGTGGCGATGGACGGATCTTCGGTCAAGCCTATGACGCCACAGGCGCGCGGGTCGGCGGCGAGATCGCGGTCAGCACCACCACCGTGCACGAAACCTACACGCCACAGATCACGGCCTTGCAGGATGGCGGCGCGCTGATCGGGTGGTCCTCACACGGCTTCGTCGATGGTTTACACCCGCCAGGGTTCTACCTCCAGCGACTCAACGCTGACGGAAGTCTGCAGGGCGGTGAGACGTTGCTCTTCGACAGCGGGGGCATCTCGTCGTCCGACTTGTCCCTGACCACGCTGCCCGGAAACGAGGTGCTCGCCACCTGGACCGCACAACTGCCCAGCGGAGACGGTCTCGACATTTACGCGCAGCATCTCGTCTCGGCGGATAGCCTCGTCGGAACAGAGCTCGGGGAACTGCTGCAGGGTGACGTTGGCCGCAACCTGATCGTTGGTGAGGGCGGCAATGACACGCTGATCGGCCTGGCGGGGTCCGACACGTTGGAAGGGGGCGCAGGCAGCGATTATCTCTACGGTGATACTTTCTGGCCCGGGCTATTCCCCGACGAAGCGGCATCCGTCTACCGGCTCTACCAGGCGACGCTCGACCGCGCGCCCGACCTCAGGGGCCTGACCAACTGGAGCGAGCGGCTGTTCACCGGCGAAAGCGGCCTGCAGCAGGTCGCCACCGGCTTCGTCAACAGCGCCGAGTTCCAGGCGACCTACGGAGCGCTCGATGACGAAGGCTTCGTCGAGCTGCTTTACCAGAACGTGCTGGGCCGCGCCGCCGATGCCGGCGGTCTCGCCAACTGGACCGGACAACTCGCCGACGGCACCAGCCGGGCCGAAGTGGTGCTGGGCTTCTCTCAGAGCGCCGAG
>JAAEQG010000688.1 GCA_024231775.1 bacterium | reverse complement strand
CGAGAAATGTGAAGTCGAGATGCTAGACGTCAACGGCCGCTTAGACACCTGCACGACGCCGGCTCCGGCGCTGTCGGGCGACTTCTTTGTGGTTCCTGGTTTGCGCCCCTCCTCCCCCGCCCCGTCCGCGGCCATCGGGCGCTGGCACCGTCATCATCATCAGTGCGACGCCCAGTTCGTCGATCAGAGCGTCGTCGGGCCCGAGCAACACCGCTCGCACTCTGGATGTGATGTTGCGGCACCGCCAGGCCTCGGTAAGCCTTGCGGACAGCGGCGACTCTGCCGCGAACCAGGTGCTGCCGACGCCGCAGTAGTCGCTTCGGCGTCGCATCTCGAGACGCGTGCACATTGTATCGGAAAGCCACACGCCGTGGTCGCCCACCGCCACGTTGAAGGAGCCCACCACCTGCCCCCTTCGACCCGAAGGGGGCAGGCTGTCTCCGAACCACGTGAACTCCCCGCGGCGGAAGCCCGCCTTGATACAGACGGCGTCGGAAACCCAGTCTCCGTGCTGCCGGATGCGGTCATCGTACCCCTGACACCGTTCCCGAGACCCCGGTGGTAGCTGCTCCCAGACACTGGCCGCGGTTTCGACGAACCTGCCGAGCCAGTAGTCCAACCCGTAGGTCGACAGGAGTTCGCACCCCGCGGGAATGCACCGCAGTGTCATCGAGCCCTGGATGGAGGGTCCGTAGTAGTCCGGCGCATGGACGCGGTCACAGGTTTGGACGTTGTTGCAGGTGGCCGCGACCAGTCCGTAGGCGAGCATGGCTTCGTGCAGCTCGTCCTTCTCCCCTTCGCTCAGTGCCGACAACGACAAAGGCCTGAGGTTGTCGAGGAAGGCCCCGCCCGCGGCATCGTTCATCATGTGTCCTAGGTACACGGGGTCATCGGTGCGTTCCGGATCGCCGAAGATCTTCCAACGCTTGTCGGGACCGCACCGGGTGGCGTAGTGCCGGAGCCTGCTCTGGATGTCCGCGCCCCCCAGAACTTCGACCAGGTGCGGGGCATCGCTGTGTTGCATAGTGACACCATCCGCAGGGTACAGAGTTGGGACCTCGTGTGGCGGGAGGTTGGCGGTGGCGAAGACGCCACGGCCGTGCAGCGGGCTGGGGCCCACCCTCAGGCTGGCGGCGTTGGGGATGGAAAACTGGAACAGCCGTTCCTGCGTGTACTTGACGAAGGTCCAAGCGTCTCGGAACGCAAGGGACCGCCAGGCTATCTCGTTGTAGCGCTGTAGGTCAAGCGCGCTTCGAATGTCGATGTTTGCCAAGTTTTTGACTATGTTACTGGTCAGGTAGAGCACGTTTGTCAGGCGAATTCTCAGCGTTGTCCCGCCCCCGTCCTCACCGTCTTGCTCCAGGCACACATGGATGCGGTCGCCCTCTGGCACCGTGCACTGGACAATGGCCCTCTTTCCGTTGTGCTCGACGTTCTTCAGCAACCCAGCGATGACGACAACGTCCCCCTTGTTGAACAAGCCGGGGGTCATTTCCATTTCGCTGCGGCGTGCTGTCTCCATTTTTTCCCAGGTGGGTGGGAAGTCCGCTCCGAGCGGTGGCAAGCTGGCGACCCGCAGAAACTGCATCAACAACACAACCCTCCCGCACCGCTTTCCACCCACCTGGAAAAGACATAACAACAGGTTTGACAGGAATGGAGACCGAGACGAAGAAACGGAAGATCGAGGCCGCCGACACTGCTGCTGCCGCTGTCCCCGCTGACCCTGCTGTTCCGATGACCCGCCCCACCCCCCGGATGGTCTCCGGCGTCCGAGCCCTCCTCAGCATGCTGCTGGCCCGCCGTCGCGCCGCAGGACGCCCTGCCGATGCCTCCTGGGCGACCGTGGGGAAGGCATCATTGTTCAACTATTTCCGCGGCCAGGGTGGTTCCAACGGGGCTTGACGGATCCGGCAGCGGTGCGAATCATAGTGGTGTCGAAAAAAATGTCCCAAAGAAAAGGGGAATCGCGTCTCCACCGCCCCGG
>JAAEQG010000687.1 GCA_024231775.1 bacterium | reverse complement strand
GACTACTACGTGTTCATGCTCCTGTTGCAGACGGGCATGATGGGCGTGTTCTGCGCCTTGGACCTGCTGCTGTTCTACGTCTTCTTCGAGTTCACCCTGATTCCGCTGTTCTTCCTCATTGGCATCTGGGGCGGGCCGGATCGGCGGCGGGCAGCCCATAAGTTCTTCATCTACACCGTCGCCGGCAGCGTGCTCACCTTTGCCGGAGTTCTGTTCATAGCGTACTTCGCCTACGCCCATGGCGAAGGTCGCGAGTTCACCCTGGACATCCGCAAGCTGACGGCGCTGGGGCAATCCGGGGCAATACCCGCCCACGTGCAATGGTGGTTATTCGGTGCTTTCGCCGCGGGGTTCGCGATCAAGGTTCCGCTGTTTCCGTTGCACACCTGGTTGCCTCTGGCCCATACGGAAGCCCCCACCGCGGGCAGCGTGATCCTGGCGGGGGTGCTGCTCAAGCTGGGCACCTACGGATTCTGCCGTTTGTCGCTACCGCTCCTGCCCCTGGGCGTGTGGGCCTGGGCTCCGTTCATGTCGGTTCTGGCGATCATCGGGATCATCTACGCCGCTCTGGCTGCCTGGGTGCAGGACGACGTCAAGAAGCTGGTGGCGTATTCCTCGGTGTCGCACCTTGGCTTTTGCATGTTGGGCATGTTCAGCCTCAAAGTCGCGGGCGTGAACGGCGCGGTCATGTATATGATCAACCACGGGCTTTCCACTGGGGCCTTGTTCCTGGTGATCGGGATGATCTACGAGCGCTATCACACCCGCGACATCAACGTGATCGGCGGGTTGGCCCGCAAGATGCCCTGGATGGCGTTCTTCCTGATCGTCTTCACGTTCAGCAGCGTCGGTCTCCCGGGGTTGAATGGTTTTATCGGTGAGTTTCTGGTGTTGCTGGGCACGGCGACCTCGGCGAGCACGCTCGACGGATTGGCGCCCGGCCCCCTCGGGTTCGGCTATGCGATTCCAGCCGCAACGGGGATCATCCTCGGGGCGGTATACATGTTGTGGATGTGTCAGCGGGTGCTCTTCGGGCCGCTCAAGGAGCCGGAGCACACGCCGGACACCAGCGGCGGGCTCTCCGTGGATCTTACCCGGCGCGAGATAGGCATCCTGACGCCGATCGCCCTGCTGTGTGTGCTGATCGGGGTGTGGCCCAAGCCGATGCTGACCGAGATCGAGTCCGCAGCGGTGGGCAACATTCTTCAGGCCAGTGTCGTATCTTCGGCGGCGGACTCTCGCGTGGTGTTGGCGGATGTCGAGGTCCGTCCGGACCGGCCCGATCTGTTTACCGACCAGGCGGAGGGCCATGGACGCCAGTAGTTACTTTCATCATCTGCTGCCCGAGTGCCTGCTCATCCTCGGCGCCTTGGTGGTATTGCTCGCCCGGCGCAGCGGTACGGGACCGGTCGGGCCGACTGCGGCGAGACTGGCGGTGCTGGCAGTGGTCGCGGCCCTGGCGGTCACGCTCTGGCGGGGAGCCGGAGAGGTCGTCGAGCTACCGGGTCTGCTGGTCACCTCGCTGACCTACTATGTCCGGTTGATCGGGCTGGGAATGGGTCTGCTCCTGTTGCTGGTGAACTGGCACGTTCCCGAGCGATGCGAGCGGTGCGAGTTCTTCTCGATGGTACTGTTCTCGTTGTCGGGCCTGCTGCTGACGGCTTCGAGTAACGATCTGGTGGTGCTGTTCTTCGCCCTGGAGTTGGTCAGCGTACCCACCTACGTACTGGTAGCGTTGAGCCGCCTGGACACTCGGGCGTCGGAAGCGAGCGTGAAGTACTTCTTCCTTGGGGCGCTGGCTGCGGCGGTGATGGTCTACGGTTTCAGCTTCATCTACGGGGCGACGGGTTCCACGGTCTTGCGTGACGG
>JAAEQG010000686.1 GCA_024231775.1 bacterium | reverse complement strand
GCCTATCGGACCCGCCATGCGCCACCAGGGCGTCGTCCAAGGCGCGGCTTTCTCAAACGACGATAGCCGTGTGCTAACCTACAGCGATGACCAGACGGCGCGGCTGTGGCAAGCCACCACCCAAGTGCCGAGCCTAACCCCGCTGCAGCATCAGAACACGGTCAAAGGCGGAGTTTTTTCCAGCGACGATAGCCGGGTGCTCACATTCAGCAATGCCCACACGGCCCAGCTGTGGCAGGCCGGCACCGGCGAACCGATCGGACCCGCGCTGGAGCACCAGGACGAGGTCAGGGGCGGGATGTTCTCGAACGACGATAGACGAGTGCTCACCTTCAGCGATGACGACACGGCACGGGTCTGGGATGCCGCCACCGGCGAACCGATCGGACCCGCGTTGCGCCATCAGGACGCGGTCATTGGCGCAGTGTTCTCAAGCGATGATAGCCGCGTGCTTACCTTCAGCGATGACGGTACGGCGTGGCTGTGGGATGTTACCGGTAAGCCCATTCCACCGGCGCTGAGGCATAAAGGGCTCATTGGCGCGATGTTCTCGGACGACGATAGCCGCGTGCTTACCTGGGACAGTGACCACACGGCGCGGGTGTGGGATGCAACCACCGGCCAGCCAGTTTGCCGTACGAAGCGGCAGCTTGAATACGGGGGCGCGGGCGCGGAGTTGTCAGGCGACAATAGGCGCGTGCTAACCTTCAGCGGTAGCACGGCGTGGCTGTGGGATGCCTCGAATTGTGCGCAGTGTGGTCCCGCGCTGCAGCATGAAGGCCTCATCGGGGCAAAGTTCTCAGGCCACGGTTCAACCGCGGTTACCTGGGGCGAGGACCGGACGGCGCGGCTGTGGGATGCCGCCACCGGTGAGCCGATCGGCCGCGTGTTGCAGCATCGAGGTGCGGTCAATGGTGCGGAGTTCTCAAACGACGATAGCCGCGTGCTTACCTGGAGCTATGACAAAACAGCGCGGCTGTGGGATGCCACCACCGGCGGGCAGGTTGGCCGCGCAATGCTTCATGAACACAACGTCGACGGGGCGAAGTTCTCAGACGACGACAGGCGCGTGCTCACCTGGGACCGTTGCACGGTTTGCCTGTGGGATGCCGCCACCGGTGAGCAAATCGGCCGCGCACCGGAG
>JAAEQG010000685.1 GCA_024231775.1 bacterium | reverse complement strand
TCGTTGTCGGTGATCTGGCTGCCCGAATGCGCGTCGATGGTCGAATAGCCGTTGTCGCCCGCGTCGAGGTTGGGCCAACGCCCCAGCATCAGCCGCTCGTCGCCGCGGAAAAGCTGGTTGACGCCATAACCAAACTTGCCCGCGTTCTGCCCCGCGCCGAGGTCGGCGACGTAGACGTTGGTGCTGTGAACACTCCACCCCGAGACCGGCTGCGCGCCCGAAAGGACCGGCTGATCCTCGCAATCCGCCGGGTAGGAGCCAAAAGCGATCGGGCTGCCCACCGTGCCCGACCAGGCAACAGTCAGCATCTCTGCCCGCCACGTATCCCCGCACTTGAACAGCACGCTGTCCCCAGGCTGTAAATCGAGACCGTTGACCTTGGAGATCGTCTCGAAAGGCGCACCCTCCGAAACGCCATCGTTATCGTCGCCCCCGCCGCTGCTGGAGACATCGTAGGTGAGTCCCGCTTGCACGTACACACGACGACCCGCGCCAACGAGTCGAACAAGCCACACGACGAGGAGCACAATAACGGCAATAGACAAGCACGTGTGTTTCATACTGAATCCTCCTTTAACATCAGGGGCACATAGACCTCGTGCGGGTTGATAATGATCGTAGCCGT
>JAAEQG010000684.1 GCA_024231775.1 bacterium | reverse complement strand
GAAGCGGCAAGTTGCAGCTGCGACCGGGGGTGATCACGGAACGGACCACCTACCATGACCCCTGCAACATCGCTCGCAACGGCTGGATCGTCGAGCAACCGCGCGAGATCCTCCGTCACATCTGCGCAGACTTCGTGGACATGACTCCCTCCGGCCGCGACAACTACTGCTGCGGAGGAGGCGGGGGGACAGTATCGATCGACGAAATCCGCCAGTTCCGAACCCTGATCGGCGGTGCTACCAAGGCCGAGCAGATCAGACGAACCGGGGCTGAACTCCTGGTCGCTCCCTGCGCCAACTGCAAGAAGCAGCTGCGCGAGGTGTGCGAGGACCACGGCCTCGACAACGTCACCGTGGTCGGGCTCCACGACCTCGTACTCAAGGCCCTGGTGGCGCCCCCGAGCATGATCGTAAACAGCATCAACGCCAACAGCGAGTCGGCAACGGTTTGAGGAGACAAGATGGATACCTGGATTGATTTGGCTCGCGGACCCCTCTTCCGAATCGCCATCACAGTCATGGTCCTCGGGCTTGGCTACCGCCTCGCGGTTGCTCTGGCCCAGATCGTGACGGCGTGGCGGCGGGCCGGGGACCGCCAGATTCCCACCCGGGCAATTGCCACTGCCACGCTCAGTTGGCTCTTCCCACGCCGCCTCCTGAGCACCAGACCGGTGTACAGCGCGGCCTCCTTTGTTTTCCACCTTGGCATCGTGCTGGTTCCGCTGTTTTTGGCCGGCCATGTCGCTCTCCTGGCAGGAGTACTGCCGCGCGGCTGGCCGACGCTCGCCCCGTTGTGGAGTGATGTCCTGACTGTGCTCGGCCTGGCGGCGCTGACCATCCTGATCGTCAGCCGGATAGTGGTGACCACATCCCGCAAGCTCACCCGGGCCCAGGATGCCCTGCTACTGGTGCTACTTGGCGTCATGATGCTGTTTGGTTTCCTGGCCGCCCATCCCCTGCTGGCACCCTTTCCGGCCCGTTTGATGGTGCTGCTCCACATGCTGCTCGGG
>JAAEQG010000683.1 GCA_024231775.1 bacterium | reverse complement strand
GAAACGAGGTCGCCGGGCGACGCGTTCGGGTAGGTCTGCAGTGCCGTGCCGTTCCAATAGCGCGCCTTGACACACTCATCCTCGGTCGGCATGTAGTACATTGCATCCTTGTGGCGGTAGAGATTCGTGCCGTTGTCGGCTTCGGCGGCAGACCAAGTACCCAACGTGTAGTCACCCGTGCCCTGCGTGCCGGTGAACTTGTAGGCGGGCTGATTGCCCGTGGAGGTGTTCAGGTAGTTGACGAACTGCGCCGCCTCGTACCAACTCACCTCATTGGTCGGCACGTCCGTCCCCGTCCAGGAGGGGTTTTCGCCATACGCATAATATGGGTCGCCTGTCACCGTACCGTAGGCGGCCTTGAACTTGTCCCACTGGTCGTTGGTAATCTCAAGGGTGCCCATGCGGTAGTCGTTGTTGACGATACCGTACCCGATGGCCGGGTTGGTTGCCCCCGAGATCGGCACGAAGTCGATGTCGAACTGGTTTCCGCCCGTGCCGAACATATCCGCCTGCGCACCGGAGACCCAGATCAACACCACCGCCGCTACTGCTGCGATCGTCCTGCACTTGCGCATCCTCGTGTCCTCCACCAACGAAAGAAGAGAGCCCGCCCGAAAGCGTCTCTCTCTGCCAGCTTCACTGATTGTCCACCAGGTGGAATGCCTCCCCGCCTCCACCATGATCTGTTCCGATTAACATAGCGAATCGCCGTTTCTGGTGCAAGCGTCACCCTCTAGGTACAAACCCTATACGATGTAACCCGCACCACTTAGGACAGTTACGCACACGGATGCCCTTCTGAACCTTGGAGCACTGCAGGCCTGACAGCCCTGGTCCCGCTCTCGGTTCGCTGGTGGTACGATGCCCCCCATGCGATACCACCACCCATCCCGAACCAGGCGAATCGCCAAATGGACCGGGCTGGTGGTGTGCGTGGTGGTCGTGGTGGCGTGGGCGGTCAGCTTGGTGATTACCCTCGGGTACGGTGTACCGCCCTGGTTGTTCGGGATTGGCGAAGGTGCTGTGGCTGCGACTCACGCTGACAGTACCGGCGATGAGTACGCAGACATCCGCGGATTCTTGTTCGACGGCTGGGTGCGTCCGCCCGTGCTGCTGCCCAGCGTCAACAGGCGGCTGTGCTACACGACCATGACTGTCCCTCTGTGGATACCCCTGCTGCCGCTGTCGGTCGGCACGGCTTGGCTTTGGTGTCGTGACCGGAAACCGCCACCTGGGTATTGTCAGAGGTGCGGCTACGACCTGACCGGCAACACGTCGGGTGTGTGTCCCGAGTGCGGCGAGGGGGTATGACCTGAAGGGATGATCGTCGCCATCTCGATCTGGGCTTGTACCCTCAGCTTGACTGGGACGGCCAAGTGCTTCCTTGGTGACACAGGGGTTTCCCCCAATAGCACGAGCTCCGTTGTACGTCAGAATACTGGTTCTTACTCTTCCTGGTGGGAGAGAGAAGAAGGGAGAGGGAAGAACTTCCATGCGGTGCTCTCTTCAGCGGGGGGCACCGCTTTTCCTTGGGGCAGGTCACCCCGCACACGATCTGGACATCATGCTGCCCACGGGTGGCTGGGAGGAAGACCGCGACAGACGTTTGATCGCCACGGCTGAACGACTGGCTTCTTTCCCCTCCGGAAAGCACCGTGTGGTCTTCGGGCTTGCGGTGCTTTCTTTTTGGCCAGGCCCTGTGGTGTCCGCCGGGTGCGCGGCGTGCGGGTCATCGATGCCCCCGAACCGCAGCGCACCTCGCGGTTACGGCTTTGCGACCTGACCGCCCGCACGCTCAAGGTCTGCCTGGGGCTGCTCGGAATCGACACCCTGGAACAGATGTGATCGGACGAAGCGCGTAGCCCCTTGTCAGCAACGGCGCAATGCGAAACCACGCGAAGTGGTGCGACGGAGGGCAAGACTACGCCACGCTGGATTCGAACCAGCAACCTTCGGTTCCGTAGACCGATGCTCTATCCAATTGAGCTAGTGGCGCTCAAGGGCTTCTTGATACCAGAAACCCGGATTTTCGCAACCCCCTGAGCTCTCGAATCGACTGTGTGCCCTGATCCTGCGCCTTTCACCGGCATGGCCCGCTCCCATCGAGCGGCGTCTGGGCAGACAAGATCGAAGGCCGCAGGAACCTTTCGGCAAACCGCAGTAGAATCCGCGACGTGAATGAACCTCCCACATCCGAATGGCCCGAGTCAGCGGCGCCGCGCATCGGTCGCAGCCAGGCTGCTTTGCTGCTGTGCGCCGGCGCGATCACCTTGGGTCTGGTAGCTTCGCAATCGACGCTGGCTTTGGTGATTCTGGCGCTCGATGGGCCGATTGCCCTGGCGATCATCCTGGCAGCTACGCTGGGGGGGCTGTGGTTGGCGGATGCGCTGCTGGGCAAGACTGCGCCTTGGCGTTGGCGGGTGCTGCTCTCCGCGGCGCTGGGGCTGGGGGGTGTTGGGCTACTGGTGTTGGCGTGCGGCGTGCTCGGCTGGCTGGACCGCACGTGCTGGCTGGCGCTGCTGGCGATCATGTCGATTGCGGGTGTGCTGCGTCTGTGGCGGTGTGGAGCGGGCGAGCGGGGTTGTTCGCCGGAGCGGCTGTCCATGACGCCGGCGGCGGAGGCAGCGGCAACGGCTGAGGAGGAGGCTGAGGCGGAAGATCGGCATCAGTCCAACGGTGAAGCGGGCGAGCGATCGGCGGGCCGCTTCTTATGGCTTTGGTTGGCGGTATGTCCCTTCGCCGCCCTGGCGATTCTAGCGGCGGTCACTCCTCCGGGCGTGCTGTGGGCGGAGGAGGGCAACGGCTACGACGTTTTGGAGTATCACCTGCAGCTCCCCAAGGAGTATCTAGAGGCCGGTAGGATCGACTACGTTCCGCACAACGT
>JAAEQG010000682.1 GCA_024231775.1 bacterium | reverse complement strand
TATCGCCACATCTCTCCAATCTGCCTTTCATTAGGAGTGCGGATATGAAGATGCACCGGATCATCCTCCTTGCCAGGCGTTGGGACGTGGCTGTAGGTGAAGACGTTAAGTCGCCTCACAAAGTTCGTGAAAGTTGAGTCGGCTGGGTTGATCACGAGACCTTTCGTCCTGGTGGTGCCGGCGACGTCCAACTTCGCCTTCGGCTCCGTCGTCCCGATGCCGACGTTACCGGCGTATTGCACCACTAATCTTGTTGTTCCTACATAATCAATAGCCATGCAGTGGGACATGTTACGTACATCCCAATAACTATCAGCACGTTCATACAAACGTAATCCTCCGTTTGGAGTGTTGTATTTAAAGGGTATTTGAAGAGGTGCTCCCGGACTCGTCGTCCCGATGCCGACGTTGCCGTCTACCACGAGCTCGCCGGTGATGCGGTCGCCGGCGCGATCGACTTTCCCCGCCAGAGTCAAGCCGGTGCGCCGGAGATCGGTGACGACGTCGATCACGTCCTGACCCGCTTTGCGGTCGAGAGTGGCCAGAGGATAGAACACGTGTCCCGGCGGCGGGCCGGGGAGCTCCGTAGCCCCCTCCGCCACCCGCACCACCCACTCCCGCTTGGTCCGCACGCAGGTCTCGATGCCGATGATCGGATTCACGATCTGGTCGTCCTCGCCGGAGTCCACCTCCCGCTCCCAGACGTCGAGATAGACCGTGTCGGTGCGATCGGTCTCCGGCGTGGTAAGGGCCGG
>JAAEQG010000681.1 GCA_024231775.1 bacterium | reverse complement strand
CGCGGGTTGGCGTTGAGCGGGGAGTCCCAGGACTTCTTTGCCCGCGGGCGAGTGGCGTGGGTCCAACGCTGGTTGGCGGAGCATGATAACCCTGCCCCCGGCGTGGTGATCGACTTCGGTTGCGGTCCGGGCAGCACCACAACACTGCTGGCGGAGGCGTTCCCCGCAACCCAGGCACTTGGTCTGGACGTTTCGGCGGAATGTGTAGCTCGGGCTCGGCGCGAGCATTCCGACCCGCGCGTCGGCTTCGAGCAGGTGGACGACTCTCTCTCCAGTCACGCGCCCGCGGACCTGCTGTACTGCAACGGCGTGATGCACCACGTCCCGCCCGCCGATCGGCTAGTTGTGGTTCGCCGGATGGTATCTCTGGTGCGTCCGGGCGGACACGTGTGCGTGTTCGAGAACAACCCGTGGAACCCTGGCGTACACTGGGTCATGAAGCGCATTCCCTTTGACCGCGACGCGCGCATGCTGACCGCTGGTAGTCTTCGGCGACTGTTTGGAGAGGGCGGCATCGAGGTGCGGGCAACGGCATACCTGTTCTTCTTTCCTCGGTGGTTGCGCCGGTTGCGGGTTCTGGAACCGTTTCTCTCCTCCGTCCCGATGGGGGGGCAGTATGCGGTGATCGGCAGGGTGACCGGGGCATGATGGGCAAACGCACACGCCGGTCAGCGGAGACGACGCCCATCCGCCTGGGTCGGCGCTATCTGCGCACGTTCCTTCGCCCCGATCGGGGTGGGGCTGGCCTTTCCAAGCTAGGTCATCCGGGTTGGTGCTATTGGGCATCGTTGGCGGCGGTGACCTTGGTCGGTTTGGGCTTGCGCTTGGCGTTCTTGAATCACCCGATGCGTTACGACGAATCGATGGTCTACTTCCGTTACGTGATTCATCCACTGCACGATCTAGCCACCCGCTACGACCAGGTGCAAAACCACCTGTTGCACACGATCCTGGAGCACACCTCGTGGCGTTGCTTTGGGAACTCGCCCTCGGTGCTGCGTCTTCCGGCGCTGATCGCGGGTACACTACTGGCTCCTCTGGCGGCGGCGCTGGGATATGCGGTGACGCGTCGTGCTCGTTACGGCGCTCTGGCCGGCGGGTGGGTGGCGGTCTCCTCGGTCCTGGTGGACTACTCGACCAATGCGCGCGGTTACACCATGGCGTGCGCCTTCACTCTGGGGATGTGTCTGAGCACGGTGGGTCTGATTCAGAATCCGCGGCGGCGACGTCTCTGGGTGGTATGGGCGGGGTTGGCTGCCTTGGGCACCTTCACCATCCCAACCATGATGTTTCCGGTGGTGGGGTTGGGTTCGGTCCTGGTGCTCGATGCCATGTTGCGCCGACGCCGGCGCCGACGGATACAACTCGTGCGTTTGACCATCACCCTGGGTACTTGGTTGGGGCTTACTCTGTTGCTGTACGCGCCGGCGTTGCTGCGGACCGGATCGGCTACAGTGTTGGCGATTCCCCGTGCGGTGCAGAGCTATTCCGAAGCATTCTTCGGCACGCCCCTGGCGGTAGTGGAGGGGGTTTGGCAGGATTGGATGCGTGATGCCCTCGTTCCAGCGCTAGTGCTCGGCGGAATCGGATTGCTGCTTGGATTGGGTCACGCGCTGCGTCGGCGCTCGTCCGCGTGGTCGTTGCCCTGGGTGATGCTGGCTGGCGGGATCGGGTTAGCTGGGTTGTTACCGGTCAACGCCTATCCTCGCGTGTGGCTGCCGCTACTGCCGATCATCCTGACTTTCGCGGTGTGCGGATTGGCCCTGATCCGTTCGACGCGGATCAGGGTTCTCGCTGTGGCGATCCTGGCGGTCTCTGTCCTGCTCGGCGGGTTCCGCACCCACCAGCGCGAGTTTCTAATCGCAGAGGATCCGCACACCCTGGTCGACGCGGAGTTGGTGGCCCAGGTGTGCGCCCCACTACCGCACCATGGATTCGGACTCATCACCGCCCCGTCCACGGACGCGGTGCGCTACTACGCCCACCTCCGCAACCTGCCGCGTGCGGTCCACCCCATCGATCCACGCTCCAAGGCGACCTATGTCGTGGTCAACCGGACCCAATCCCTGGAGGACGTGCTAACCGCCAAGGCGGGCGCCTGGCTTCGTGCGTATCGGGCGCCGGTTCTGCATTGCACCCTCCCGCACTCGCGCATCTACCGGATGGAACGTAGACCGCCGGCGCAGCAGATTGCGGGAATGGTTGATGCGGTGGATACGGCAACGCCATAACTCGGACCACTCACCCTCCCGAACCGCGCGACCGCAACGGATGACTCGGGCGAGAGGATTGAACGGTAGCGAGCGCAGAGCAGACGAGGATTGTGGAAGAGTATCCGTGCAGTTCGATCAGATGTAGCCCAGGTCTTTGAGACGCTGCTTGATCATCTCCTCCTCTCCGGCGGTATATGCGGAGGAGGTAGCCTCGGGAAGGTAGCCGAGGATGCGCAGGGTGGAGAGAATCCTCTGCACACAACTGTCGGTCGATTCGGTGTCGGTGTTGAGCAGCACTTCAGGTTTGAGCGGTTCCTCGTAGGGGGCGTTGATTCCGGCGACATGCTGGACTTCACCGCGTTGGGCCCGCTCGAGCAGCTTCCCCTTGTCTCGCTTCACCAGGACTTCGAGCGGACATCGACAATGGACTTCGATGAACCGCCCCACATCCTCGCGAATCCGGTCGCGGGTATCCCGATAGGGGGAAATGGCTCCGACTACCACCACCACTCCGTTGCGGTTCAACATCTTGCACTCATACGCAATGCGCAACAGGCCGGCTTCGATCTCCTCGCGCGTGAAACCCAGCGACCGATTCAAGCGCTGGCGGATTCGTCCCGAGTCGAGCACTTCACACTGCTTGCCCAAGCCGACAAGCTGATCGCGCAGCATCGACGCGAGGGTGCTCTTACCCGAGCCGGTCAGACCGGTAAACCAGACTGTGAATCCGTCGTCGTCCATCCTACCTGCTCACCATAGCTCCCCTACGGGGGAGACGCCAGCACCCGCCCGGATCCGCTCGACTCACTCCAGCACGAACGGCACGCCGACCATAGGCCAATACAGCACGATGACCAGAATCAGGGCACAGAACGCAACGGCCATGAACGGACCGCCAAGCTTGGGCAGCTCTTTCATGCTGTAGTAGCCCGACGCTTGACAGATCGCCAGCGGTGGCGAACTGATCGG
>JAAEQG010000680.1 GCA_024231775.1 bacterium | reverse complement strand
TAGGGGGATTGGTGTGGGAGCCCGGAAATGCTATTCACCCATGATGCGAAGATCTAAATTCACCAGTATTGCCGCTAGTCCTCCGGTTTTGCTCCCGATGATCGACCGAATCTGGCGCAAATCTGAACCCGAGAATGGGAAGATATTTTTGCGCGCGCCCTTACTGCCTGGGCCACAAGTAAGGCTACACCTTGCCACTAACGCCTGGCCGGTATTCCCAACGCGACAGAGGGACAAATCAGCTCGCGACGATGGGAGTGAGTTGTTCGGAAATCATACGCTGCTTCTTTCGGGCGACGAGGCTCCGCACGGCGATTGCAGATGCGATTGCAGATGCGATCGCCGACTGCAATTACGATCGCAGTTCGTACCAGGTTCCCCCGGAGGGGGACAAATGGGAGGTTCCCCCGGAGGGGGACAAATGGGAGGTTCCCCTGCCGACGCCGTGGCGTGAGATTCGGCCCGCCGAGCTCATGCGTGCAAGAAGCCGGCTCGCCTGCTGTGGGCTCAGGCCGCAGAGACGGGCTGTTTCGCGGCGGGTAATGCGGCGCTGACGGCCGAGCTGGCGCAGAACCCGCTGCTCGGATTCCTCCCGCGGCTCCGGTGGCACTTCGCCGACGAGAAACCGCCACAGCGGGACCACACGCATGTCGTCGGCGAGCCGGCTCCTCGAGGTTCAGGTGTAGCAGCGCCTTGCGATCGATCCCGCTCTGCTCCAGGACGTCCATCAACTGGTAGAGAACCGTGGTCTTGCCCGCCCGGCGAGGACCGATCAGGGCCACCACCTACCGATCAACTTCCATCGTCGGTCTTCACTCGACGGTGGACCACATCGCCGGCCAGACCGACGAGCCGCAAGCCTGGGGAAGGTGCCAGGACCTCCCACCGGCACTCGGCAGCGATGGATTTGTGCTACACTGGATGCGGTTCGCTGAACGGGAGCGTCAACCTCAGGAGATGCCATGACCGATGAAGAGCTGAAAGAGCTGGTGGCAGAAAACAGCCGGGCGACCCGCGAGCTGCGGGCGTCGCATGCCGAGCTGCGGGAGGAGAGCGACCGGCGCTGGCAGGCTTTTCAGGAGGAGATGCGCGCCTCGCGGCGGGAGTTCCAGGAGGAAATCGCCGCCTCCCGGCGTGAGTACGAGGAGAAGAACGCCGCCTCGCGGCGGGAGTTC
>JAAEQG010000679.1 GCA_024231775.1 bacterium | reverse complement strand
GTTTCCCAGAACCGCCCACGAGCGTTCGAAATCGATCCACCGCCGGGTGTACGTTTGCGCCCCGTCCAGAACGGTCACTTCATACTCGTCGTAGCCGACGACGATGACTGTATGCTCGAAACTGGCAACGATTGCGCGGCGTCCATCGGGGGCGGTGTAGTAGACGGGCATCCCCAGGTTCACGTGTCCGACGACCCAGGCGATGACGGGTCGGCCCGACGCGATTTCCGCGCGCAGGACGTCTGGGGAAAGGTTCCGCACTGCCAGGGCATCCAGTCCGTAGGTTCGCAGGAGCGCGGCCACCGGCTCGGCGTGCACGCCGTAGGGGTGGGGCGGGATTTGCCCCCACCGCCCGCGCACGTTGCCGACGAATCCTGTGTCTGGATTGTCGGATTGCGGCAGCCGGTCGAAGAATTCTAGTTCGCCGATCTCGACTCCAAGGTAAGCGGCCCAGTCTACTGCCGAACGAGCTTCACAGTCCAGTGATAATGATTGGGACTCTCCCTGGATGCCGTCGATGTGGGCTTTTGGCCGGGGAGGGGTGGGGGTATGGGAGTGGACAAGTGTGGGAGTGGGC
>JAAEQG010000678.1 GCA_024231775.1 bacterium | reverse complement strand
CTCTTCAATCAAAAACGTTTCTACTTTTTGTTCTCCCTTCAACGTCCGCAACAGGCCGTTGAAGCGCCCGGCCGACCAATGCGGGCCGAGCTCTTGTTGAAATTTTTCTTGAATGAAGTCGTTCGCCGTACGTTCGCCCGTTACTACCGCCGCCAGGCTCTCCGCCTGTTGAGCGTCGTCATCATCGCTGGTCGGCAGGGCCTGGGCGGCCTGGAAGGCGCTCGCGTGATACTCAGCAAGGCTGAGCTTACCGTCGCCGTCGGCGTCGCAGCCTTCCCAGGACAGGGCCAGGAGCAGGCGAGCAGCCTGTTGCCCATCGTCCAGCTCGCGGGGGCTGATCGCTCCGTCGGCGTCCGCGTCCAGGTAGGCCCACCCCGGGGCGGAATCGAATGGCTCGGGCGACGTGGTGGATGCCGCGGGCGAGGCGGCTGCAGGGGCTCCGAGCACCAGGACCGAAACGACAACCATCACTTCCGTTCGGCTGCGCATGACATTGCTCATGGTTTGACTCCATCAAGTCCGGGTTCGCATGAAGTGCCGACGACCGCTGGAGGAAGTTGACTTCCAGCGGTCGTCCACGGCGCAGTGTACCGATCCGCGAGCCGGTTAGCGGTCTCGCCCTGGATCGGTAGGCAAGGCGTCTGTCCCGGCCAAACGATGTGGCGGGGGGAAGATTGCCTCGATCGCCGTGGACAACTCTGGTCGCAGGTCTCCGGGGGCTGTCATCGGCCTGGAAGGGGGGGTAGCCTTAGCTGTCGAGGCGGTCCGATAGGCTGAGTTGCTGACGGAGGTGTGGGGGGTGTGCTTGGTTGGTGGGTGGGTGATCTGGGTGTTTTACGGATGATGGCGGGGGGGGGACCTCGGGGCGACGGGTCTACTTCGCGACGGGCGTTCTCGTCCGCGTAGACCCCGCGCGGGCGCTTGGGGCTCTGACCGGCGTCCCCCGGAATCGTACTGGATCTGGCCTGTTGGGTTCGCGGGGTGCATCCCGTTTAGGGTGGCATGGGCAAACTTGTTTGCCCGTGTTGGACGATTCCACGGGCAAGCTGCTGCTTGCCCATGCCACCCTCACCAGTTTCTGCCACCTTGTTCGGGATGCACCCGGTTCGCGGTGGGGCTGCTTGCCGCCTGCCGGGATCGGGGATACACTTCCGCCCTCGCGGTGCGATCAGCCCCGTGCCTGGCGCGGACGGCGCGGACGGCGCGTTCGGTGTCAGTGCGGTCACGAACGATCAACAGGCAATACCCCGCGAAAGAGGTGTGACGTGAATTGGCTGTTTCGCCTGGCCCCGGATTAGCGCTGTTTGGCGCGGTAGGAGGTGTCCCATTGGCCATTACCCCGGTAGGTACGCACTGCATCCTGGAGCTTCACGGATGTCGGTCTGACCGGCTTAACGATGCAGGTTTTGTCCGTGAGGCGATCGAGCACGCATCCCAACGAAGTCTCTCCACCCTTCTGAATCTCACCAGCCACCAGTTTGAACCCCAGGGCGTTACCGCGGTGGGGTTGCTGGCTGAGTCGCACCTGTCGATTCACACTTGGCCTGAACACGGTTATGCGGCGGTAGACATCTTCACTTGCGGAGAGAACGCTCGACCCCGCGAAGCCTGCGAGTACCTCGCCGGGTGCTTCGAGGCCGACAAGCACTCACTGGTGGTGTTGCCCCGGGGTATCGGGGCGGACCAGAGCGTACCTTCCGTCACCGCGGAGCACTCGGAGGAGCTGGACTTATGCCCGGTTCCCGAGTGAACACGGACCTCTGGATCACCGAGTACATCTCGCCTTATGACATCTACCAGCACGGCGTCGTCGCGGTCTTGGACTATCGCAAGACTTCCTTCCAGGAGATGTGCATTGTCGAGACCGGCAGCTACGGCAAGGCGCTGGTTCTAGACGGTAAGTGGCAGTCCTGCACGGTAGATGAGTTCCTTTATCACGAGCCTCTGGTGCATCCGGCGTGTGTGGCCCACGGGGGGCCGCGGACCGTTCTGATCCTCGGGGGAGGTGAGGGGGCGACGGCGCGCGAGGTACTTCGCTGGAAGACAGTCGAGCGGGTGGTGATGGTCGATCTGGATGGGGAGGTTGTGGAGGCGTGTCGGCGTCATCTTCCGGAAATGCACCAGGGCGCCTTCGATGATCCGCGCATGGAGCTGGTGATCGGCGATGCCCTGGACTACCTCGATCAGGGCGAACCGGTCTGGGACGTCATCATCTCCGATCTATCCGATCCCATCGAAGAAGGCCCATCGTTCAAGCTGTTCACCAAGGAGTACTTCGAGCAATGCCGTCAGGCGTTGTCCTCTGGGGGCGTGTTCGTGGTTCAGGCCGGACCGCTGGCGCCGCCCGATATCGGATTGCACCTGCGCCTGGTTAACACGGTGGCAGCGGTGTTCGCCAACGCGGTATCGTACGGTTCACATGTTCCGTCCTATGCGTCCCCCTGGGGATATGTTCTCGCGAGTGATTCCGGGGTCGATTGTTGTCCGGAACCGGCGGCGGTTGACGCCCTGTTAGCGGCAAAGACCACCGGCGGGTTACGCATGTTCGATGGTGTGGCTTTGCGCGGTTTGATGAGTCCGCCCAAGCACATCCGCGAAGCCATCGCGGCAGAGACCCGGATCTTCACGCTCAGCGACCCGCCGAAGTTCTTCGGTGCGGGCGTGGCTGAGAGCTGATTCTGCGTGCTTGCGGTTCTACCGCTGGTGATGGGGCGAATCCGCGCGGTTCGATGGTTGGGCACTTCAGGGCGAGACCGCGTCCGGCTCCATGAGGTGTTCGATGAACAGAGCGCCGCGTCGTTCGGAGTGGGGGGCGGCGTGCGAATTGAAGGTGTATCGGCACTCGTCGTGGGGTAGCAGGTCGCCGATGTACTCGAGCGAGCACTCCTGCTCCCCGTAGCGGTCATACCCGAAGTCGCGGCCGGGCACTTTGAAGTCGTGGATCAGGATCAGCTTGGGACGACGCACGCTCAGCAGGATCTTGAGTTCATCTCGCAAAGGCCAGTCCGCTTCCCAGTGGGCATCCAGAAACACGAAGAGCGGGTATTCCAGGTGGTCGATGAGCTTGAGCATCACCTGCGGTGACGGGCCGTGCAAGGCGGTGACGTTGGGGTACGAGGCCAGGCGTGCCTGATTGGCTTCGAAACGTTCGTCGTCTATTTCGATGGTGTAGACCGTGGGGAACACCTGAGCGAGGGCTACGGTGGTGTGTCCCTTCCAGGTTCCGGTTTCCAGCGCGCATTTGAAGGCGTGCCGGCGGTGCAGGGTCAGCACTCTCTGGTGGAGCAGATCGTCGCGGCTCCATGCGGCCCAGGTGTCCACCTCGGACGAGGGTGGCGTAGGGCACGGTGCGAGGGATGCCATCATAACTTCTCCGGCTAGGGGTGGTTCTCGGGCCTCTCTGCTCCGGCGGTCGTCCGGGCGGATTATCGGCGGATCCGGGGGTCCGTGGTCAGCCCAACTGGATGGCCGGTTTTCACCGGGCCTGTGGGACGGCGCCGTGACATGGGGCTCCCAGTGTTGGCGTGGCGGGGGGGGATTCTCATGCGATTCTCCTGGATTCGACGGTCGATACACCCTATGAGGCGAGCGCAGCCAGGTGCCTGAGGAGAGTGGGGAGGGGTGTGCGCTGTCGTGTGGTCAGTCAGCGCTGCCCAGCTTGATTCAGCCCAGGCTGGCTCGTACGATACGCTGGTAGGGGTTTCTGTTCTGGGAGGCAGTATTGCAGATGATGAAAGCACCTCGAATCGCCGCGTGTGTGCCACGTGCGCGTGCCTTCCGGCGAAGGCGGCTTGTCGCCGTGGTGGCGGCGGGAGCTTGGCTGCTGCCAGCGTCGGGACCCGCACAGGGGCAGCTCGTTCCGGACACGGTGGACCGCGCTCTGGGGATCACCGGGGTCGGTAGGGTAGGGAACACGGCTGTGTCCAACAATACGCGGTACACGGCGGGCAGTCGCGGCGCGGGTGGACTGCCGGGGTCCAGCTCCTTCGGCGGTTCGGCGGCGGGTTCCGGGAACGGTCTCATGCTGGGGGGGGGGTCTCGCCAGCGTGCGTCGTTGTTCTCGCCCATGGGCAGCCGCGTTGCAATGCTTGCGAATCCGCTGGCGTATCAGTTCACTCGACCGGTCGCCCCGCTGCCGCCAACGGGCGGGCACATGTTCACGGGAGCAGGTTCCGGTGGTCCCCTGAGACCCTCGCGGCGAAACATGCACCTCTTCCGGCGGAGCGGATTGCTCAGAGCGCTAGGAAACACCGCTCCGACCCGCCTGACGAGATGGGGCCATGAGATTCGCGACGGCTTGGCGCAGGAATCTCTGGACAACCTTCCTGCGCCGGAGAGCTACCAGGAAGACGCGGCGACTCGCCGGACCTACTCGGAGATCATGGCCGAGCGGATAACCGCCGCGTACTTCCGGGCCTTGGCGGACGGTTGGCGGTTGCTCCGGGAGGGTGAGAACCAGCGTTCGATTCGGCGCTTCGAGTCGGCGTCTCTGGCCGACCCCACGAGTGCGGAGGCGGTGGTGGGGATGGTGCTCGCGGCGTCGGCGGGCGGGAATACAGAGCTGGGGACGATCGTGTTGGCGCGCGGGATCAGGCAGTCCCTGGATATGTTTGAAGTTGACGTCAATCTGCTGGAGGTTCATCCCGATCCGGAGGCCGTCGCGCGCATGATCGCGGCATTGGGCCGTCAGGTTCGCCAGTCGCCCGACAACGTCAGTTTGACGGGGGTACTCGCTTTTCTGACCTGGTTCACCGGTCAGCGTGAGGAGGCGCTGCGGATCGCGGACCGCATGTATGAAGAGCATCGCACAACACCCCTCGCGGCGATGGCCGCTCAGATGCGCGGCGAGGACACCGCATCCTTTGGAGTGGAATCCGCCGCGTTCGGTGCGGCGAATGTTGCCCTGCGTGGTGGGGGGAGCGCGACTCCGCGCAGGAAGGGGCGCGCTCAGTGAATCGGCTGACCGCGACGTACCTCGATCCTGCACCTGTTGAGCAATTACCGGTTTGGTGATGAACGGCCAGACTTCACCCACACATAGCGCGACCCGGGACTCCGTCTCCGCTCTGATGGGGCGGCATCGTACCCCACTATCCGTGGCGGCCCACGGCGGGCTTTTCGCGCTCAGTCTGTTCGTCTCTTTTGGTCTGGCGTTCAACTTCCGGTCCATGGGTCGGTGGTTCCCGGAGCTGTTTCTCCCGCTGGTGGCGATCGCCGTTCCGATCAAGCTATTGGCATTGCTGTGGACCCGCCAGCATCGCAGCTCGTGGCGTTACGTGGGGCTGCGCGATCTGATGGGGTTGATCGGGGCGTCCTACATCGCTTCATTCGGTTTCCTAGCCGTGTATTTTGGGCTGGAGAACGTGTGGGCGCGCTTGGTCAGCGGCGACGGTCGGCAGTTGATCGATAGCGACCTTAGCTTCCGCCTGCCCCAGTCGGTGTTCCTGCTGGACTGGGCATGTACGGTGGGGTTCATCTCGATGGCCCGGGTGGCAGTGCGGCTGTACTACGAGGACTACGAGCGGGCGGGGGGGCAGGCGACGCAGGCGCCGGCTCGTCTGCTGATCATCGGAGCAGGGGACGCCGGGGAAGTCGTGCTGCGCGAGGTTCTGCGCATGCGCGGCGACCGCTACAACGTCGTCGGTATCCTTGATGACCTGGATTCACGCCGGGGCAACCGCATTCATGGGGTGGAGATCATCGGGCCGACCTCCCAGGTTCGCTCGGTGTGCGAGGCCCACGAAGTCGATGAAGTACTCATTGCCCTGCCCAAAGCTTCGCCGAAGGAGATCCGCCGGTTGGTGGAGCTGTGCCAGGGGATGAACCTCCTGTTTCGCACCGTCCCGCCGGTCAGCGATTTAATAGAGGGCAATGTGGAGGTCTCCCCGATCCGTCCGGTGGAGATTGAAGACCTGCTCGGTCGTGAGCCGGTGCAACTGGATGAGCAGGCCATTGGGGCGGTGCTGGCGTCCAAGCGGGTGGCGGTGACCGGAGCGGGGGGTTCGATCGGAGCGGAGATGTGTCGCCAGATTGCCCGTTTCGGACCGGAGCGGTTGATCCTCATTGAGCAGGCGGAGAACGCTCTGTTCGAGATTCACCGGGAACTGGTCCGCACCCACCCGGACATCAATGTGATTCCATATGTTGCGGACATCTGTGACGCGGTGCGGCTGGCAGCGGTATTCGAGGCGGAACGCCCCCGAGTGGTCTATCACGCAGCGGCGCACAAGCACGTCCCGATGATGGAGTGCAACCCGGGCGAGGCGATCAAGAACAACATAATCGGTACCAAGACGGTCGCGGATACGGCGGTTCGTTGCGGCATTGAGAAGATGGTGGTGATCTCCACCGATAAGGCGGTGAATCCCACGAGCGTGATGGGTTGTACTAAGCGGGTGGCTGAGCTGTATGTTCAGCAACTTAGCGATCCGCAGAAGACCCAGTTCGTTACCGTGCGCTTCGGCAACGTGCTGGGCTCCAGCGGGAGCGTGGTGCCGATCTTCCGGGTGCAGATCGAGGCGGGCGGTCCGGTCACGGTGACCCATCCGGAGATGACCCGCTACTTCATGACCATCCCGGAGGCTGCCCAGTTGGTGCTCCAGGCTGGGGTGATGGGGCGCGGGGGGGAGATCTTCGTGCTGGACATGGGGGATCCGGTCAAGATTGTGGATCTGGCCCGGGATATGATCGTGCTGAGCGGTCTGCGCCCGGAGATCGATATCGACATCGAGTTCACCGGGGTCCGCCCGGGCGAGAAGCTCTTTGAGGAGCTCTCCATCGCCGGTGAGGATTTCAGCAGCACGCAGCATCCCAAGATCGCCATCTGGCGTCGGCGCCCAGAGGACTGGGACAAGATCTGCGCGGGGATCGAGCGGCTTCGGTCTCTCGCCGACACTGCCACCGCCCGTGAAGTCCGCGGTGCCCTGGCTGACGCCGTGCCCGAGTACACTCCGAACGCTCCGGCAATTGCGGCGGAGGTGGTGGAAGGCTCAGCCTCTGGCGTGGATGCCTGACCACCCGGGCTGCGTGGATCATTGGGCCAGCCGTCGCCTATCTTGTCCGACCGGCAACTGGCGGTACATCTGCGGAACCAGCCTGCGGCGTCTCGCGGGAGCGGATTGGCGTGATCTGCTCGCACTCATCCAGTATGCAGTTACCGTTCTGATCGTTCTCGCGACGGATGCAGGGCCTGCGCGGGCGGCTCAGGTCGAGTGACGCCGCCTGCGCAGGGCCCGGCTGAACCGTAGCCGGCCCCACCGCGGATGCCGTCGGCCCTGCCCCATCGCCCAATTCGCACTGGTCCGGTGTGCCGTTTGTATTGCAGTCGTCGCAGAGAGGATCATCCACGCACCGGTTGATGTCGCATTCATCTGGCGTCCCGTTGGCGTTGCAGTCCATGCTCTGGCCGCAGCCGGGTACGTCGCACGGCCCGCCATTGCTCCCGCAGTCGAGATCGCATTCGTCGGGGATGCGATTGCCATTACAGCCCCCCGACCGGTTCAACAGGATCGAGATGGTTCTGCTGGACCAGCTTGCCACGGCTAGGTCGGCGTCCCCGTCACCGTCCAGATCAGCAATTGCAGCCGAAGAGGGAGAGATCCACGTGTCGTAGGTTCCCTCGGCTGCGAATGTTCCATCGCCGCAGTTCAGCAGGATCGAGGTATTGTGGGAAGACTGATTCGTCACGGCCAGATCAACGTCGCCGTCGCCGTCCAGGTCCGCGGCGGCAACCGAGGAGGGCCTCTCCTCCGTGCTGTAGGCTACGTCGTCCGCATACGTTCCGTCACCGTCATTCAGCAGGATCGATACGCTGTCGCTCCAATGGTTGGCCACGGCCAGATCGGCATCGCCGTCGCCGTCCAGATCGGCGATCACGAGCGAACAAGACCCATTCTCCGAATCGTAGGTTACGTGGTCAGCGAATGTCCCGTCGCCATGATTCAGCAGAATCGAGGCGTCGTCGCTCACCATGTTCGCTACGGCCAAGTCTGCGTCGCCGTCACCGTCCAAGTCGGCGATCGCAACCGAGTAGGGGCCGGCCCCCGCACTGTAGGTTACCTTAGGGGCGAACGTCCCATCGCCGGACCCGAGCAGGATCGAGACGTCGTCGCTGCGGTAATTAGCCGCTGCCAGGTCAGCGTCTCCGTCATCGTTCAGGTCGGCGATCGCGACCGAGACGGAGGTGTCGCCTACGTCGTACGCTACTCTGACTGCGAATGTTCCGTCGCCGTGGTTCAACAGGATCGAGACGGTGTCGTCATAGACGTTCGCCACTGCCAGGTCAGCATCGCCGTCACCGTCCAAATCGGTAATCGCGACCGAGTATGCTCTTCCCCCAGCGTTGTAGGTCACGTCGGGGGCGAATGACCCGTCGCCTCTGCCCAGCAAGATCGAGACAGTGTCATCGTGGGATGGAGAGTCGTAGTTCGCGGTGACCAAGTCAGCATCGCCGTCACCGTTCAGGTCGGCGATCGCAACCGAGTCAGGGGATCCCGCCACGCCGTGGGTCAAGTTGCCTGCAAAGGTCCCGTCGCCCTTGCCTGGCAGGATCGAGACAAAGTAGGTTCCAGAGTTGGCGACAGCTACGTCGGCGTCGCCGTCACCGTTCAGATCGGCGATCGCAACCGATGTGGGGAATCCCGCCACGCCGTAGGTCGCGTGGTCTGCAAACTTCCCGTCGCCGCTACCCAGCAGGATCGAAACGTTGCCACTTTGGGCGTTCCCTATGGCCAGGTCGGCGTCGCCGTCGCCGTCGCCGTCGATGTCAGCTATCGCAACTGTGTAAGGCCCATACCCCGTCGCGTAAGTCACATCGGTCGCAAACGTTCCCTCGCCGCTACCCAACAGGATCGAGACATTGTCGCTCCCCCTGTTAGCCACGGCCAAGTCGGCGTAGCCGTCACCGTCCAGGTCGGCGATGGCAACCTCTGACGGGTAGCTCCCCACGGCATAGGTCACGCTGTCCGCAAACGTCCCGTCGCCGCCACCCAGCAGAATGGACACGTTGTTGTCCATTTGGCTCACCACGGCCAGATCAGCGTCGCCGTCACCGTTCAGATCGGCAATCGCTACCGAACACGGAGCGGGCCCCACGATGTACGTCGCGGGCGCCGCGAACGTGCCGTCGCCGACCCCGAGCAGGATCGAGACGTTGTCGCTATGGTGATTCGCCACTGCCAAGTCAGCGTCTCCGTCATCGTCCAAATCAGCGATCGCAACCGAGAGGGGGGTGTCGCCCACGTCGTATGCCACATTGGCTGCGAATGTTCCATTGCCGTGGTTCAACAAGATCGAGACGGTGTTGTCTCCACGATTCGCTACGGCCAGGTCGGCGTTACCGTCACCGTCCAGGTCGGCGATCGCAAGCGACGAGGGCAGATCGCCCACGGCGTAGGTCACGTCGTCCGCAAACGTCCCATCGCCGTTACTCAGTAGAATCGAGACGCTGTCGCCTTCGTTCGCCACGGCTAGGTCGTTGGTGCCGTCCCCATCCAGATCGGCGATCGCGACCGAGCGTGGCGAAGGCCCCGCGCCGTATGTAGGCGTTTGCAGAAACAGCGGATCGGCCGCCGCCTTTGGGCCGGCGCAGAGCAGGCCGAGGGTGAGCGCGACGGCGGTTAGAGACCGGAAGCTCCGCGCTGGGCATGGGCGAGCGAAGATCGAGGGGAGGCTCCGCTGCTGGGTGCGGAACTGACTGCCCGCGCTACCCGCGGCTCCGCTGCGTGCGAAGACGCCACCGGGCGGGCGTTGGAGGGGCGTTTGGCGATGAACGACTTGTTCACTGGATTCGAGTTCGATGGTGAGCATTTGACGACTCCCTTCGTGACGATGGGTCGCCCTGAGTGACACATGCGGCTGAGGCCAAGGTCGGAACAGACTCACAACGCAGTCTCCCAAGTTGCCAAGCGTCTGATCGCCATTCTAGCAGAACCTCTGTGAACCTCGGTTACAATTACCGGTCTTGATTGTAATCGAGGGGGCGGCGTATCCTGACTACACTCGGTAGGCGTGGCGGGGGGCGCTCGAGCAGTGTGTTTGCCTGAAAGGTACAGCCGATGGACGAGCGGTATGGCTCATCACGTGAATGGTCGCCGGGCCGCGCGCTTGGCATCGCCATTGCGGTCGCAGTCGGAGTGGGGGTTGTGGGAGGACTAGCCGCCTTTGCGGTCATGTGGGCGTGTGAGGATCGCATCCGGGATGTGCGGTACTTTGGGACCAGACCGCTGCCCCGAATGGGGTACTTTCTTTCATCTACCATTGGAGGGATCGGTGGCTTTGCAGGCTGGGTCGCCGTAACGCTTTCAGCGAAATGGTCGGGCCTGTGCGGGTGGATTCTGGCGTTGCCCGTCTTGCTCTCGGTGGCGACGGCCGTCGCCTTGTGCGCTCTGTTGACGTCCATCGCCCTCGAGCCGTGGGCCCGTCAGTTCTCACACATGCTGGTGTTTCTGGGCGCTCCGATGGCTGGGGTGATGGTGGTGGTCATACACAGATCGCACACGTAGGAGTGTCGGTTGGTGGGGAGGCGCGTACTCAACAGGGTCCGTTGCGCGGTGCCATGCGCCTTAACCGACTTCGCGGCGCTGGAAGAGAGCTACGCCAATCATCAGGATGGCGACGACGTAGAGCCCGGCATAGAGGGAGACCTTGGCTAAGTAGGACGGAGGGATGGGGATCTCGTTGTTGAGGGCGTCGATCACCCAGAACACGCCCAGGTTGGGATAGAGGTGGTAGGCTGCCGAGGCGATTGCGGAGGTCTCGGCAGGACCGCCGAGCACGTAGTCAGAAATCAAACCCACTACCAGGACCAAGATGCAAACCACCAGGGTCATGACCTGCCCCAGGCGGGTGGAGGCGGCCAGGGCGACCGCGGTGATTATCGATACCGCCATGAGCACCATAAACGCCGCGAGGATGATCTGGGTGGAGGACAGCTCTTCGCCGTAGATGGTCTTCCGCCGAAGGAAACCGTCCGCGAACGGCTGCAGATTCCACTCCGCATCGAAGAACGACGCGGCGATCAGCCCGAAGGTGAGCACCGGCGTCACGATGGCCAGGGCAGTTCCCATAAACTCATTGTCGTTGAGATAGTTCAGCAGGGCAGCCAGGATCAGCGAGAGGATCGCCCCGCCCAGGCCGAACGCGAGAATGGGCATGTCCCAGGGGTCCGCACTTGCCTGTAACACGCTGTGGCGCAAGGACATAGCGAACGCGAGGAAGCCGATGTAGTAGGCCAGCGAGAGGGCGGCGATGAGCCCGAGGTACTTGCCCAGTATGAAAACAGGCCGCCCCACGGGCTTGCTGACCACGGTGAGCACGGTTTTGTTCTCGATCTCTCGGGCGAGGACGCCGGTGGCGGAAAAAGCCGCCAAGAACAAACCACTGAGCAAGAGCGTACTGAGTCCCAGATCGCGCAGCAGCTTGTCGTCGTCCTGGAGGGTGAAACCGGCCAGGCCGACGTTGGCGACCATCATCAGGGCGGTGACGACGAGTACGGCACCGTAGAGCGGCTGGCGCACCGTCTCGACGAACGTGTTGGCGGCGATGGTGTAGACTTTGGCAAACATGATCCTAACTACCTACGCCTGCTCCAGTTGGCGGGTGTTGTCATCCGATTCGGGCTGCTTGGCAGCCCGCGTCGAATGCTGTAAGCTTCCCCACCGCCCATCCATGACACGCCCAAAGGACGAGGCTGTCAAGGGACGGGTGTCTGGGTGATAGACGTTTGAGAAGCGGTGCAGGTTCGTTGAGAACACCATTATGGCGCGGAGTTCGGTGACAAACGACGCGGATGCGTCCACGGATCGGCGGGCCCGGCGTGCGGCGCTGGTAGGCCTGATCGTTCAGGCTTTGATGTTCGGCGTGCTGCTCGCGGTATCGTTGGCGTACGGCTCGCCGTCCCTGCGGGCCGAGGCGATCCACCTGCAGTTCGGGATCTACGCATGGCTGGCGCTTGCCCTGCTATGCTCGCAGCGGATGCGCGCGGGGGCTGAGCGGCTTGAGACCGAGGAGCTCAAGCGGAACCGCCAAGCGGTGGGCGACGCGGGGATCTTCGACCTGGAGGACGACGCGCTGCTGGTGCAGCGGCGCCGGTTGAACTGGATGTACCGCTGGTTCATGCCTGGGGTGGCTTTGCTCCTGGCGGTAGGGCACCTTCTCTGGTCGGGTTGGTGGTACATAACCGCTCTCCCGGTTCGTGACGAATCCTGGACAGGGTGCACAAATCCTCAACTGGCCCTCCCCTTCGTGGTGGGGGTGACCTTCCTCTGCTTCCTGTACTCACGGTATGCGAGCGGGATGGCCCGGCGGACCGAGTGGCGGGTGCTGCGGGCCGCAGCCAGCTACATGGCAGGGAACGCCCTGCTGGGTCTGGCGTCGATCGTGGGCCTGGCTTTGGTCATCTACGACGTTCCTTTGGCGGAGCCGGTGGTCACCTATGTGATCCGCTTGGGGGTTCTGGTACTGGGTCTGGAGTTCCTGCTGAACTTCGTGATGGACTTCTACCGTCCGCGAACGGCAGGGGCGGATCAGCGTCCGGCGTTTGACAGTCGGTTGCTGGGCCTGATCAGCGAGCCGGGCGGGATCGCCCGCTCGATCCAGGAGGCGATCAACTACCAGTTCGGTTTCGAGGTGAGCGGGACCTGGTTCTACCAGTTGGTGAAACGGTCACTGCTTCCGCTGGCGGCGTTTGCGGTGGTGGTGCTGATCGGGTTGTCCAGCGTGGTGATCGTGGACGCCGACGAGCAGGTGTTCGTCGAGCGGTTCGGCGAGGTGCTTCAGGACCGAGCCGTTCCCTGGGAGGCGGGACTGCACTTCAAGTACCCCTGGCCGGTGGACGCGGTGCGGCGCGAGCGGGTGCATCAATTGCGCCATATGACCGTTGGCGAAGCCAAGAAGGAGCGGGACGCCGAGACCGAGGAGGAGGAGGAAGGCCCCGAAGCGGTTCTGTGGACCGAAGAACACGACTTCTTGCCTGAGCTGATGCTTCTGGTAGCCAGTTCGGAGGAGAAGGAGAGTCCTGACAAGGACACAGCGAGCGATGCTCCAACTCTGGTGAGCGCGGAGGCGGAAGAGGGCCGGTCGGTTGCGGTCAGCCTGATCATGGCTTCGGTGGATATGGAGTACCTGGTCCGTGATCTTTCGGCGTTCGCGTACAACTACGTGGATCCGGAGGCGGTGATGGGCAATGTAGCCTATCAGGTGCTGGCCGATCATGCAGCCAGCATCGACGTGACCAGATTCATGGGGCCGTACCGCGAGCAGTTGAGCCTCGAACTGGGCGAGCTGCTCCAGCAGCGTTTCGACGAGCTTGAACTGGGCGTGGAGCTGACGTTTGTGGGCCTGCAGAGTGCCCATCCGCCGTCCAAGGAGCAGGTGGCCAAGACTTTTCAGGACGTGATCGCCGCCGAGAGTCGCAAGGCGGCGCTGATTCAGGCTGCGGAGGGTGCTGCCCAGCGCATGCTGACCGAAGTTGCGGGCAGCCAACACCGGGCCATCGAGTTGGATAAGGCGATCCGCGAGATGAACCGCCTGTCGAATGATCCGGACGCGTTAGCCGAGGATCTGGCGGCGTCCAAGGATCGGGTGGATGGGCTGATGCAGAACGCGGCCCGATCGACGATGGCTCCGCTGAGCGGCGAGGCGGCGGCAGAGCTGGCTGACGCCCGGGCTGAGAGCAGCAAGCTGGTTAGTGAAGCGGAGTCGAAAGCCCGGACCTTCGAGAATGAGTTGATCGCCTACCAGGCGGCACCGCAGCTGTTCAAGATGCGCCGATACCTGGAGGTGCTGGAGGACAGCCTGCAAAACGTACGCAAGATCATCCAGACCACACGAGACACGCACTTGGTGGTAGTCATCGAGACCGAGAAGAAGAGTGAGTTCGAGCTGCCCCAACCCAAGGAAAATGAGTGAGATTCGCCATGAGGAACTTGCCCTCCATACTGGCTGCCCTGGCTTTGCTGGCTGTACTGTTGTTGTACATGTGCAGCTACCAGGTGCGTTTCAGCGAGGTGGCCATCGTCAAGACGTTTGGCCGGGCTGACCCGGAGACGGATGTGATCCGCGATCCGGGCCTGTATCCGCGTTGGCCGTTCCCGATCCAGAGCGTGGAGAAGTTCGACACGCGCATCCGGATTCTGGAGGACACCATCGAAGAGACCCCCACCAAGGACAGCAAGAACCTGGTGGTGACTACGTTTACCGGATGGACGATCGACGATCCCTACAAGTTTCACATCGCTTATCCGGCGATCGAAGACGGGGAGAAAGCCCTGCGCGACAAGATCCGCTCGCACAAGAAAGCGGTGGTGGGCAAGCACGACTTCGCCGAGTTTGTCTCCACCGAACCGACCGAGCGACGGCTGCACGAAATCGAGCGCGAGATGGAGGCGGCGTTTGCGAGCGACGCCCTGGATCAGTTCGGGGTGCGGACGCACATGTTCGGGATCAAGCGTCTGGGGCTTCCGGAAGCGGTCACCAAGGACATCTTCGAGAATATGAAGAAGCGGGAGGAGAATAAGGCCGCGAACTACCGCACGGAGGGCGAAGCCAAGGCGGCGGAGATCGTCGCGGAAGCCATGGCGGCCCGGGAGCGGATCATGGCGGTGGCCAGTCGCAAGGCGGACGAGATTCGCAACGACGGTCAGCGCCGGGTGGGCGAGATCTACCGGGCGTTCACCGAGCATCAGGAATTGCGGATCTTCCTGGACAAGCTTAAATCGCTGGAGGAACTCTGCAAGGAGCGGATCACGCTCATTCTGGATACTGAGCTGGCCCCGGTCGATTTGTTCGAGTTCGATCGACCGCGGCGACCGGTCGCCGCTCCGGTGGCCGATCCGGTGGATTCCGCTCGGAGAGCCCTGGAAGCGGGTTGAGTTACTGGCAATGAAGTCCGGCTGCGCGTGGTGGTTCGCAACCGCCCGCCGGCCCTGACAGGATAGGACCACATGGCCCACCAACACGGACACGGCCATTCACACCGGGATCCGCACCTGCCGGAAGTGCAGTTGGATGCGGCGAACCAGTCGCTGGCCGATGCTTTGCGGGCCAGCTTCAATGTGCTGAAGCTCATCATGTTCGTTCTCGTCGTGCTGTTCTTGCTGACCGGCGTACACTTCATTGAAGACCGCGAGGAGGCGGTGGTGGCGCGGTTTGGTGAACTGCTGGGCCAGACCCGCCGGGCGGGTCCGTCCTGGGCGTTCCCGTATCCGGTGGACGAGACCCTGCGGGTTCCCGTGCATCAAGACAACGTGATGATCATCGACGATCATTTCATCGAGCGCAAGGAATCGGAACTGGGCCGGGCGTTGAGCACGCTAGGCCGCCCGACGCTGGACCCGCTCAAGGACGGCGCGCTGCTGACCAGTGACGCCGGTCTGGTTCATGTGCAGTGGCGTCTGGTGTATCGGATTGACAACCTGCTCGATTTCGTGACCCGTGTCGCCGACGGGGGAACGGAGGACGCGGAGGGCGCGGAGGACGCAGAGGAGCTGATCACCGCCGTGCTGGATAACGTAGCCGTTCACCTGGCGGCGTCGAAGTACACTGCTGAAGGCATTACCAGGTCCAAAGCCAGCGCGCTGGCTGCGGACGTCCGGATGCGGGTGAACGATCGGTTGGAGAAGCTGGGGACGGGCATCAAGGTGGTGGCTTTGGAGATTCCGCTGTCCTCCGCGCCGATTCCAACGCTCAAGGCGTTTGCGCAGGTCAGCTCCGCAGAGAACCAGAAGCAGAAGCTGGTGCGTGAAGCCGAACAGGAGCGGGACAAAGTGCTCAACATCTGCGCCGGGGAGAAGTTCCCGCAGATTCTGGAGAAGCTGGATGCGTGGGAGGACGCCCAGGCTCGGGAGGATTCCGAATCCGCGGCGAAGTATCTGGCGGAGTTGGATCAGTTGATCGAGTTTGGCGCCGGCGGTGAGGCCCGGGCGGCGATCTTCGAGGCCAAGTCGTACTATACCGAAGCGGTACAGGGCATGCGGGCGGACGAGGAGGAATACAATGCGCTGATGGACGAGTACCTTCGCGCTCCTGCTCTGCTCTATGCTCGTCTCTGGAACCAGACCAAGCGCAAGATCTTCCAGAACGAGGAAGTCATCAAGTACCATCTCTCTCCCGGGCAGAAGGAAGTGCGTGTGATTGTGGGGATCGATCCCGAGCAACGCATGATTGACGAGATGGAGAAGATCAGACGCCGAGAAACGCACGCCGGACGGAAGTAGAAGTATGGTGACTGACAGCCTTCCGGTTTTGCAGACAGTGGGACTGACCAAGGTCTTTCGCGATTTCTGGTGGCGGGCCAGAGTCGAGGCGGTCAAGGATCTGGATCTCACTATCCACCGGGGCGAGGTGTTCGGACTGCTCGGGCCGAACGGATCCGGCAAGAGCACAGCCATCAAGATGATCCTGGGCTTGCTGTACCCCACCAAGGGGCGCATTGCAGTCTTCGGGCGACCGCCCACGGATGTGCAAATCAAGAAGCGCATCGGCTTTCTGCCGGAGGAAACTTACCTCTACCGTTTTCTGAACGCGCGCGAAACCCTGGACTTTTACGGGCGCCTGTTCGAGCAGTTTGGCCGGGTGCGGCGCGAACGCATCGACCGCCTGTTGGAGATGGTCGGCCTGCAGCACGAAGCCAAGCGACGAATCGGCGAATACTCCAAGGGTATGGCCCGACGGATCGGGCTTGCTCAGGCGTTGATCAACGATCCGGAGTTCCTGATCCTGGATGAGCCGACCGCCGGATTGGACCCCATAGGCACGCGCCAGATCAAAGACGTGATTCGCCAGTTGGCGGCGATGGGCAAGACGATTTTGCTCTCCAGCCATCTGCTGGCGGACGTGGAGGACGTGTGTGACCGGGTGACGATTCTCTACGGTGGGCAGGAGCGCACCGCCGGCGACATCGCCCAGTTGCTCGCCCGCGAGAACCTCACCCAGATCACCACGGAGAAGCTCTCGGAGGATACGGTTACTCAGGTGCGCGACTTGATTCGTCGCCTGGAGGACAAGAGGGTGCTCGAGGTCACCGCTCCCGCGGACAAGCTGGAGGACCTATTCCTGCGTATCGTACGGGAAGCGGAAGCCCGCAACCTGAAGACCTCAGGGGCTCGGACCACGGGAGACCTGCCGGAGTTCCTGGGCACAACCGAAGACCGCGAATCGGCGATGATAGATTCTCTGCTGGCGGCGGCGGACCGTTCCCACGCTGCCCCGGAGCTGGTCGTTCCCGAGGCTCCCGCACAGCCCGATCCGGTGGCCGCCTCGCAAGAGGTTGTCGAGCAGTTGCTGCGCCAGCCGGAGGATTCGCGCGTCGAACCGGCGGTCCCGAGCGCGGCGTCAGAGCTGCCTGCTCCGGACACCGAGATGGACCGCTCGTTCATCGAAGGACTAATCAAGGACAAAGAGAGCGAGGCTGGTGAGTAGAATCTGGGCCGTCGCCCGTCATACGATCGCCGCCGGCGTTCGGATGAAGGTGGCGGTGTTCTTCATCCTGCTGATCGGGCTGAGCGTGCTGGGCTTGCCGTTCACGCTGCGCGGCGACGGTTCGCTGGCGGGGGCGATCCAGTCATACCTGATGTACTCGCTGCTCCTGGTCAGTCTGCTGCTCAGCCTGCAGACGATCATGATGTCCTGGACTCTTTCGGAAGAGGTGGCCCAGCGACAGATCCTGATTCTGATGACCAAGCCGCTGGCCCGCTGGCAGTACATTGTGGGGAAGTGGTTGGGGATTGTGCTTCTCGATGTGATGCTGCTGACCGGATCGGGGGTGGGCGTATACGGAATGACGCGGTACCTGGCGTCGCTCCCGGAGCGGGTCGAGGGAGATCACTATCGAATCGCGTCGGAGATTCTGGTGGCCCGCCACGTGTCCCGGGTGAGCGTTCCGGATTTCGCTCGCGACGCGGTCCGGGAGTTCGAGCGTCGTCAGGAAGAGGGGTTGTACGCGGAGCGGGTGGGGCTGGTTCCGCAAGACGAGAAAGCCAGGTTGACCGACGAACTGGAGACCCGCTGGCGCGCGGTTCCGCCGTTCGTCGGGCGGTTGTTTACTTTTGAGAATCTATACTGCTCTCGGGTGCCCGACGAGTACGTGCAATTGCGTTTTAACGCGACGATCTACAGTCCTCCGCCCTCAGATGTGATTTCGTGTGTCTGGCGCTTCGGAAACCGAGCGAAGGGGACG
>JAAEQG010000677.1 GCA_024231775.1 bacterium | reverse complement strand
TGGCTACGGCGAGCTGGGCGTCGCCTCCTACTGCTTCGAACTGGGCACCTCCTTTTTCCAGAGTTGCAGCGTGTACACGAACACGATCCTGCCCGACAACCTGCCGGCGTTGATGTACGCGGCCAAGGTTCCGCGCACGCCGTACATGACGCCCGCGGGGCCCAATGCCTACAACCTGGCGGTGAGCGCGGACAACATCCCCACGGGAACCATCGTCGATTTGACCGCCACGATCAACGACGCCCGGTTCAACAACAGCAACGGAACCGAGCCCACCCAGAGCATCGCGGCCGCGGAGTACTACGTGGACACCCCCCCGTGGGTGACCTCCCCCACCCCGGTCGCTTACGCCATGTCCGCCTCGGACGGCTCTTTCAACAGCACGAGCGAGGGCGCGACGGCCTCCGTGGACACCACGGGCTGGAGCGATGGACGCCACATCATCTTCGTGCGGGGCCAGGACGCCAACGGCGACTGGGGCGCCTTCAGCGCGGTCTTCCTCACCGTGGAGAACATCAGTTGTACGGTGAACGGCGACTGCGACGACGGCCTCTTCTGCAACGGCGTCGAGACCTGCGTGAATCTGATCTGTCAACCCGGGACCGATCCGTGCCCCAGCCAGAATTGCGACGAGATCACGGACCAGTGCGTGGCCGGCCCGATTTTCGAGGATGATTTCGAGAGCGGCAACGCCCAGGGCTGGAACCTCTACGCCCCGGACTCCACGGCCTCCACCGGCGATTGGCTGGTGGGCGATCCCGTGGGAACGGTCAGCGGCAGCGACCAGGCCCAGCCCGAGGACGCGTACGCGGGCTCCGGCTGCATTTTTACGGCCCAGAACAGCGGCCTG
>JAAEQG010000676.1 GCA_024231775.1 bacterium | reverse complement strand
TTTGGCTGATGTCATTGGTCAGTTCGTCGATAAAGGCGGTGTTGAGATAGGCGCTGTGTTGATCAACCCAGTTCGCGAAATGATTATAGGCACCAATGCGTGCTGTAAGGTGGGCATCCAGCGGGTCGAGACCGCCCTGAACGTTAATGCTGACCGGCGTATCGCCGGTTGTTTCCAGGAGCTGGATTTCAAGGCGCCCGCTATCGGTCCGAACGGTGTTTTCGGTGGACTCTGCGGCGACGGCGTTAAGGGCATAGGCTGCATTGGCGGCTGTCCCTGCGCCGCTGCCCAGGCCTAGTTCTGCGAGCAGCGACGAGTCGTCGGTATCCGTGAGGCTGAAGTCGGCTGAAGTGCCGCTGTCGCGGGCGTGGATGTGCAGCTGGGTAATCGTCTCGGTTGCGGTGTCCGATGCCGTGCTCCAGGCATTGCGTTCGCTTTCGATGACCGTGGCGTCAATGCTGTCGTCTGCGCCGCCTATGACCGCCGCCAGGCGCTCAAGAACATCTTTGTTGGTGTCGGATACCTGGCCCTCGGTGTCAACCGCGATGCTCAGGCTGTGAGCGGTGTCGCCGGCGGTGAGTTCAAAGGCGTGCGTGCCGTGCGTAATGTCGCTTGGGGCGTTGCTCGTCAGTACGCTGCTGTTGCGCGTTTGGGCGGAAGCCGGGCGGGTGATGTCCAGCGTGTAAACCGCCGTGTTCGCTCCATCAGCGGCGCTGGCGGTCGCTTTATCAGGATTGGAAACCGAGGCGGTCCGGAACATCGGTGCGCTGGTGCCCGAAGGGAAC
>JAAEQG010000675.1 GCA_024231775.1 bacterium | reverse complement strand
TCACCCTGCCCTCTCCCCCAGGGGAGAGGGGTTTGCGGCCGCAACATGAACGCGGGAAACGAAGGCAATCAACTAGAGTTCACATAATTCAATTGTGCCGATTGCCCGATTCCTGGCCATGTTGCTCCTCATGTTCGAGTGGCCGCGCGGACTGAAGTCCGCGGCTCGTCAATCGGTATAGTCATCCTGGACTTGGTATTACCGCATCGAGATTCGCAGGGCGTCGGGGTCCTTGGCATAGCGTCGAGCGGTCTCTGCGGTGATGCGCTGGGCTTGGACCAGGCGCTCCAGGCTGGTGTCGAGCGTGACCATTCCATCGCGAGCACCCGTCTGTATGGCGGATTCGATGGCTTCGATCTTGCCGAACTTGATGGCTACGCGCACGGGATCGTTGACTACGAGTTGCTCCAAAGCCAGCACCCGTTTTTCTCCGGGGATAGCGCTGGGGAGGAGATGCTGGCTGATGACGAAGCGCAGGCTCAGAGCCAACTGGGTGCGCACGTCATCTTGAGCCTGGTGGGGAAAGAGGTCGACGAATCGGGTGATGGCTCCCTTGGCGTCCTTGGTGTGCAGGGTGGTGAGAATGAGGTGCCCGGTCTCCGCAGCGCTGAGCGCCATGCGCGCAGTTTCGGGATCGCGAATCTCCCCCACCAGGATCACGTCCGGGTCCTGCCGCAGGCCATACTTGAGGCCGTCAAAGAAGGAGTCCACGTCGGTGCCCACCTCACGCTGGGTAACCAAGCTGTGAGGATGTCTGGCGAACAGGTACTCGACCGGTTCCTCCACGGTGATGATCCGATACCCCCCCTCACGATTCAGCATGTCGACCAGTCCCGCCAGGGTGGTGCTCTTGCCCGATCCGGTGATCCCGGTGACGATCACCAGACCGTTGATTTGGCTGACAATGCGCTTCGCCACCGCTGGTGGGAACCCCATCCACTCGAAACCCGGTATGCAACTGGGGATGTGTCGGAAGCAGGCTCCGAGGCACCCCTCGGCATAGAACACGCCGGCACGGTAGCGTTCCACACTATCGGACGCTTGGAGGGCCAGCGAACAGTCTGCGTTCTTCTCGTGCCCAAGATGCGCCCGGACCTCCTCGGGCAGCACAGCTTCGATCATCTTGCGAGCCTGCTCTGCGTCGAGCACCTCGCCGTCGGACTCGCTGATCTCCCCATGGACGCGGAAGCTGGGACGGTATCCGGCTACGATATGGAGGTCGGACGCCTCCCGGCGGATCATCTCCAGCAGAAGTGCTTCCATCGCGGATCGCGGATCAGGCTGCGTACTCATGGTTGTGTGTGACCTCCGAGGCTGATACCCACCTCCCGCCACGCGGTTGCACCAGCCGGATCATCCTCGTCATCCGGGCAGGCGGTACCGTAGCAGGGCAGGTCCCCTTCGGCAAAGCACGCTTCCCAGGAATGCCTTGGCGGTCCACTCGGAACTGGGTGCATCCCATTGGGGGTGGCATGGGCAAACTTGTTTGCCCGTGTTGGACGATTCCACGGGCAAGCTGCTGCTTGCCCATGCCACCCTCGCCAGTTTCTGCCACCTTGTTCGGGATGCACCCCTCAGAGCTGCGAGTTTCATAGCCGATCTTGACGATGATAAGGACGGGCGGCTACACTCCCAGCCGGGCTCCCGAGGAACGAGGAGGGTCCGGTCGGCTGGATCCTCCGACATGCGGGCGCGCTGTGGAAGACTGTGCCGTTCAGGGTCGCGGTGGAAGCCGAGGCGGCTTGGGGCACGAGGAGATGTTCGATGGCAGATGATCAGCCCCACCTGACCCTGACGGAGCAGGCGGGGGTCAGCGTAGTGGCGTTCAACGACCGGAAGATCCTCGAGGAGTTGTCCATCCGCGAGATCCAAGAGGAGCTATCGGCGCTGGTGGCTTCGAGAGACGCGGCGAACCTGTTGTTGAACTTCGAGAAAGTCGAGCACCTGTCCAGTGCGGCGCTGGGCATGCTGATTCAGCTCAACGACCAGGTGTCCAAGCAGGGTGGGCGGTTGAAGCTATCCGACATTCGTCCGCAGATTTTCCAGGTGTTCAAGATCACCCGGCTGAACCGCCTGTTCGAAATCCACGATTCGGCTGCTGAAGCCCTGCAAGCATTCTAGACCCTCTCCGGCGCCGGTGGTGTGCCGGGCAGGAGTACTTTGCACCTGTTCGTACCCGTTACCACGAGAACACGACTCTCGATCGTCGATGACTCAGCCCGACCCCGACAAGGAGGCGACGTTCAAGGAGATCACCTTTTCAGGTGATCTGCACGCTGCGCGCGGCGCGGCTGACGCCATCGTTCAGGAGGCGGAGGCTGCTGAATACACCGTCGATGCCGTGTTCGCGATCAAGCTTGCTCTCGAGGAGGCGATCACCAACGCGGTGAGGCACGGGAACGGCGCCGACCCCACCAAGGAGATCATGCTCCGCTACGCGGTGTCGCCGGAGAAGTGTGCGATCGTCGTCCGGGATGAGGGGCAGGGATTCAACCCCGATCGTGTTCCGGATTGCACACATACCGAGCGGCTTCCCCTGCCCTACGGTCGCGGGATCATGCTCATGCGTGCCTACATGGATCGGGTGGCTTACCGCAGACACGGGTCGGAGATCTACCTCATGAAGCGCAATGAGTAGCTCGACCGGATCTGGGCATACCCCGGGTAGGGCGCGGGATACCGTCGTTGAGGCCCGATAACATGGTGCGCAGAACGATACACTATTCGGGGACGGTTCAGGGCGTCGGGTTTCGGTACGCTGTCCACCGGCAGGTCCAGGGCACGGAGGTGACCGGGTACGTCCGCAACCTACCGGACGGTCGGGTCGAGCTGGTGATGGAGGGCGCAGCCGACCGGCTCGACGAGCTGGATGGCGCAATCCAGCAGGATATGCTCGAGTACATCCGATCAACCGCGTCCGCCGTGTCCCCGGCGACCGGCGAGTATCCCACGTTCAGCATTGCCCTCTGACGCGAGCACCGTCTCGGCGTCTCGGGAAACCCGGCGGCGCAGCTACGTGCCCTCGAAGCAGCCCGCCCGGTCTTTGCTCTGCGATATGGAATAGCGGCTGGTGCAAACGGCGAGTCCGCCATTCGCACCAGCCGCTGATCTCAATCCGTATTGCCCGACCTGCGACCGCAACCCCCTAGCACCCCGACAGGGATGGTGAGGAGAGAGGATCGAGTCCACGGGGTCACCTCCGCCGTCGGCCTGCGAGACGCAGGCCGCTACGATGACCGGCGAAACCGACACTACCTTTCTGGAAACGGCACTAGGTCCGCTCCCTCACGGTCGCGGCTCGGTTCGGTAGTCCGCTCGCCCTGAACGGCGATGGCGAAGTGCCAGTACCTCCAAAAAAACGGATCTAACGCCGTCTCCGCAACACCGTCAGTCCACCGATCGCCAGCAGGGCCAGCGAGGCCGGCTCGGGGATGCAGATGGTGTCGATGTGGAGCTGGTCGATGTAGATATCGTCCCACGCGGACGAGAGCGTGACCGTCTCGCTTGCCGGGTTCGGCTCGATGAACCAGTGGATGGCTTCGTAGTACCAGCCACCGCCGAGAGGTTGGGCCAGGATGCTGCCGCCACCGAATCCGGTGGTCTCTCCGCCCGAACCCTCAATCGCGTATTCCATCGAGGGGAAATCGTCGAAGACGAAGTAGGTCACCTGCAACCAGATCTCCTTGCGGGGATTGGCGTTGTTGGCGTTGGGAATATCGATGTAGATATACTCGTCCCAGGGGAAGGCCATGATGCCATCACGCCCTCCGTAGGTGTCCATCCACGACTCCGTGCCGTAGTCGGAGGACATGGCAACCGAACCGTAGGGGTTGTCCTCCGTGGTCGGATTCAGGTCGGTGGTGAACTCCCAACCCTGGTAGGTCTCCAGGCCCGGGGTCCCCTCCCATGGGGGATTGTTGAGATAGTCCGCCGATGCCGTCATCGGCCCGAACAACGCGAGCAACACCGCCGCAGCCGTCAGTCGTTTCATGTCGATCCTCCTAGAATGTCATACTGGCGCTCGTTTCTCAAGCGCACTTCTGCGCGCCTTACGCAGAAGATCCGTACGCCCGAGTCGATTCGCACTTCACCGACTGTACAGAGACGTGACCACAGCGCACAAAGAAGAGCGCCGACCACGCGTCACACGCTCTCCCTCTTCCCCCGCTTGCGTCCTTACCCAGTGCGGACGCAGGTGGAACACCAGCCCCAGGCAGGCCCGACCTACCCGGCGCAGCCGTTACACCGATTAGTTAGCTTACCGATCCGACTGACAGTTGTCAACGAAATCCTTATCCCGGCGCTCCCGCGAGCACAGCTCCACACAATTGCAGGAGTGTCGCTGGACGGATTCCAGCGTCCCTTTTCAAGCTGCGGGCTGCCATCCTGCTATGGCGGCGTATTGCCCCCACCGGACACGAGCGCAAGCGCTGTAGATACGCCTGAGTTGGTCAAGCAGCCACACGACAGCGCGATCTGCCCTTCTGCAGTTAACGCAAGAGGGGGCGGTCCCGATAGGGACCGCCCCCGTGGCCTCAATCTCCCGCTTGTGTCAGACCCAGCCGGCGCCTAGCGGCGACGGAGCAGGGCCAGCCCACCAAACGCCAGCAGTGCCAGCGTGGTCGGCTCCGGGATTACCTCGATAGTGCCCGGATGGTACACCACTGTCGCCAGACCCGTCGGGTCGAGTGCGAAGCCCTCGGTGATATCACCAGGGCCGTCGTCACTCATCTCCAGGTCCGAGATGCCGATCAAGTCGCCTTGCAGGGTGACCGTCGCCAGCACCATATCGGCACCGAAGTAGCTGCTCCCCGGAGGGAACGACAGCGCACCGAGGCCGTCACCGTCCTGGGTGGCTGCTGCCTGCCACGGCGCCGCGATGTTGACGCCAACGATCGAGGCGATCGAAGCGCTCACCACGTCCAGATCCAGACCCCATCCGAGGATGGCGTCCGCCTCCGGGACCTGGGCGACGATGTCGACATCGACTGTGTTGCCCAGGAGCACCGTGCTGTCCTCAAGATCCAGCCCTACGTCGATTACCGCCTCGGCGGAGGGCACCAGTAGTGCGGCGACACAGAGCGCCGCACCAACCATCTTCAACTTCCAAGTCATCCTTACGCCTCCTCGCATCAACGTGATGCGTTAAACTCGGAGCTTCTAATAAACCTCACATACCTCACTATCACCGCCAGCCTACCGCTGGATCGAGGGATTGCGTGACGGCCTCGTGTCCGAAGGAAGCTCGCTAGTTTCCGCTTCCCCCGAGCCAACGTGACTGTCGGGCGGTTCCTTGGTGCCGCCACCGCCACCGGTACCGACACTGAAGGCCTTGCCGTTGGCCATCCGGTAGCACAACGTCCACGCTTGGTAGTCGTTCAGACCGATGCAATCGTCCGGAACGAGGTCCGCCGCGGGGTTGTACTTCGGATCACCAAGACAAGTACCGTACGCATCCACGAACTCCCAGTAGTCGTCGATGTCTACATCTTCATCGCCGTCCAGATCACCGCAAATCTCGCAGTCATCCGGGACATTGTTGTTGTTGTAGTCAGTGCTAGTCGCTCCCGCGATGTCGCACTCGTCCGGTACGCCGTTCTGGTTGCAGTCATTGGCTGGCGCGCCAGACTCGCCATCGATCGTGATGAAGTCCAGTCCGGCTTGGGCACCATCGGCACCGACATAGCGGAAGCCAACCCGGAACTCCCCGGCGGGAGCCGTGAAGTTGTAGTTGAACGTCTCCCACTGCCAGTTGACCGTCCAGTAGTCCTCATCGAGCTGGCCGATAAGGGTGTCGTCGCCGTCACCTGCAGTGGCTCCGACCACGATCCAGGCTTCGACATCGTAGTTGTCGTACGGGGTGACGCCCCAGTAGGCGCTGCCCATCGTGTAGCCGTTCAACGCGACCGAGCCGCTCATGTTCAACGCCGGGGTCAGTACCCACTCGTCCTGAGCGGTCAGCGTGGCGTCGTACTCGCAGTCCACGATGTTCGCACCGTGGATCGGCGAGAGAGCCGCAGCCTGCTTCCAGGTATACGCCGCGTTCTGGATCTGGGTGATCCAGTCGGTCGGCGGATAGGCATCCTCGAAGCTCTCGCTGACGACGATAGCCTTGGAAGCGGACAACTGGCACTCGTCCGGGACACCGTCCGGCTGGCAATCCTCGCTGGTGCCCCCAGCGATGTCGCAGTCGTCCGGTACCTCGTTCGCGTTGCAGTCATTGAGTGCAAGCTGGCAATCATCGGGAATCAGGTCCGAATTACAGTCATTCCCTTCGAGTTGACACTCGTCCGGAACCTGATCGCCGTTGCAGTCCAGGCTGCTCCCGGCGGTTACGTCGCAATCGTCCGGGTAACCGTTGCTGTTGCAGTCGGTCTCGCACTCATCGGGGATGATGTTGCCGTTGCAGTCGGCGCTCGTTCCGCCAGCGACATCGCAGTCGTCGGGGACGCTGTTGCCGTTGCAGTCGCCTTCACCACCACCGCCACCGGTCCCATCGACCACGATGTAGTCGAGGCCGGCCTGGGCTCCATCGGCGCCCACGTAGCGGAATCCGATCCGGAAGGTACCGCTCGGAGCCGCAAAGTTGTAGTTGAACGTTTCCCACTGCCAGTTGACCGTCCAGTAGTCCTCATCGAGCTGGGCGATCAAGGTGTCATCGCCGTCACCAGCAGTGGCTCCGACCACGATCCAGGCCTCGACATCGTAGTTGTCGTACGGGGTGACGCCCCAGTAGGCGCTGCCCATTGTGTAGCCGCTCAACGTGACCGTTCCGGTCATGTTCAGCGCCGGAGTCAGCACCCACTCGTCCTGGGGCGTCAGCGTGGCGTCGTACTCGCAGTCCACGATGTTCGCGCCGTGGATCGGCGAGAGGGCCGCAGCCTGCTTCCAGGTGTACGACGCGTTCTGGATCTGGGTGGTCCAGTCGGTCGGCGGATAGGCGTCCTCGAAGCTCTCGCTGATGAGGATGTCCTTGCCCGCACCGATCTGGCATTCATCGGGAACGCCATCCGGCTGGCAGTCTTCACTGGTGCCCTGAGCGATGTCCACGTCGTCGGGGACACCGTTCTCGTTGCAGTCCGGATCGCATTCGTCGGGCACGTCGTTGCTGTTGATGTCGGCACTGCCACCACCATCGATATCGCAGGTATCCGGAATGTCGTTAGGCTGACAATCCAGAGCCCCATCGAGGATCGCGCAGATGTCGGTGACACCGTTGCTATCGCAGTCGCCGCCACAGACCGTTCCGTCACCCGCAAACGCACCACCGAGACTCGTACAAGCAGCCTCGAAGGTTTCAACACACTCTGGTGTATCCAGACAGCACGCACCCTGCGCACAGGCCGCCGAAGCCGTAATCTCCAGCGTGTACGTCGGGATGCAGTCCGGCGACGCCCAGGTGTCGACCATCAAGTAGTACGTGCCGGCAGTGAGCACCTGACCGAGGAGGGCAGCGCCGGTGCTGCTATCCCCGAAGGTCGCGATGCACGGATCACCCAGCGGGCAAACGTTGTCAAGCCCGATGCCGACGTACGTCGTCGCCGAAGTGACGGTGATGTCCACGCAGATGGCTTCGGTGACGGTCAACTCGTACAGGGCGTCTTCGCCACTGTCGTAGTAGCCCATGCAGGTATCTTCGTAGTCGTTACCACGTCCGCAGGTGTAGCCGTTCGTCTCCGCGTATTCCAGCTCCGCGGGCAAGGTGATCGCGATCGGCAGAGCACAGTTGTCGCCCTCCACCGGTTGCGGACACGGGTTCGGAGTGCAAATGGTACCTTCGCCATCGAAAGTGCCGCCGCCGGCGACGCAATCGAACGGAGTCATCTCCGTACAGGTGCCGTCGTCGAAGCAGCAGGCACCCGGAGCGCTGACGCACGACAAGTCGAACGTGGTCAGCCCGCCGGTTCCCGGCAGCGTTCCGTAGTCACCCACCTGGAACCAGTAGGTGACGCCGTTGCTGGCCACGAACTCGGAGTGATACGGCTCGGGATCGTCGTAACAACCGGTCGGCTCCGCACCCACGATGTCCAGCGGAGTCAGGTCGTTACAGTCCGGACCTGAGTAGATCATCATGATGCCGTCGTAGCCGGCACCGGCATCCGGGTCGACATCCAAAGACAACAGGCACTCGGTCGTGGGCGTGTAGCTCCACCACACATCCTTGGCCATCACGGTGAGGCCGGTGCTGAAGTCGCACAGCCCCGGGGGTCCGTCGCCTTCGGCCATACTGTTGTCCAGCGCGTCAGAGAACGGAACCGCCAGGATGTCCGTAGCGTTGGTGCAGATGTCGTTCAGCGGCGGGCACGGATTCGGCGAACAGATGGTACCGTCGCCGAGGTAGTCTCCGCCGGCAGCCGCACAATCGGTCGTGTCGAGCTCCTCACAGCCCGTGTCCGTGCAGCAGGCGCCCTGGGCGCACGGGTCGGGGTCGCAGTCGGTGTCGTCCCCGACGTACTCGCCGCCGTTAGCCAGACACTCGGACTGGAGGCCAACGGAGCAGAGGCCGCTCGTGTTGCAGCAAGCGCCTTCCGGACACTCGATGATCTCGAGGTCGAAGTCCGCACACTCCGGTGAGGCCCAGGTGTCGATCATCATGTAGTAGGTGCCGGTCGCCAGGACCAGCTCGCTGATGATGTCCGGGTTGCCGCTCGTCGCCGACGCGAGACACGTGTCGGACAAGGGACACTCCGAGTCGACGGCCATGCCCAGGTAGCTGTAGGAACTGTGCTCGTCCATCGTGATCCGGACGCAGGTGTCCGCGGTCACGTTCAGCTCGTAGATGACATCCTCGCCACCATCGTAGGAGCCCAGGCAGGTGTCTTCGTCGTCATCCACAAAGTCGCACGAGGTCCCGTTCGAGTCGAAGTAGTCCAGCTCGGCGGGGATGTTGATCACGATCGGGTTGCCACAGAACTGGCCGGGCTGCTCGCAGTCGTTGGGATCGCAATCGGTCCCGTAGCCGGAGAAGATCCCGCTCAGGCCGGCGCAATAGGCTTCGTCACCGGCATCGTCGCAGCTCCCGTCCGGGAAGCAGCAAGCACCGATGCAGGGGTTCGGATCGCAGTCCGTACCGTCACCCTGGTAGACGCCGCCAAGCGTGTTCACGCAGTAGTCTGCCGTGACGTTGCCGTTGGTGCACGCGTAACCGAGGCAGCACGCTCCGGTCGGCGGAGGCAGAATCACGTTGACCGTGTAGTCTTCCGTCTCGCCCCACGAGTAAGTCCCGCACGGCAAGGTCGACGACTCAGTGCCGCCTTCACGTACCACCACCCGCATTCTGGTGTTGCCCAAGAGCGCGGTCAGCGGAACAGTGACACTCCCGGCGAACGTCTGTGGGCAGGAAGACGAGCTCGTCCCCGACGTGTAGGCCTGCTCGTTCGCGTCGTCGAAATCCTTGTCCTGGTTCCAGTCGATGAAGACCTTCGCCCACTTGCCATAGCACCCGCCGCACGTGTCCCCCGTGACCGACACCGCATAGCTCGCACCGCGAGCCAGATCCGTGGCCGGAAGAGCGGTGAAGTCCGAGTAGTCGATGCAAGCAGTCCCGGAAGAGTTAACCATCGTATCCAGAGTCACACCACTGCAGAGCGAGTCTGAGGTGCTCGTCGGATACGAATCAGAGCAATAGGTCGGTACGTAGGTGGTCGCAACCACGCTGATCTCGTACTCACCTTCCGCGCCGTTGGCTGGATCGCGAACGACCGGGTAGTAGTACGTCCCCGCCGCCAAGCCCGACCACGTCATGGTGACGTTTCCGTTGGCACACGAGGTCGTCTCAAAGGCCGCCGCATCGGTGACGGTGTCGCAGGGGCACTCGTCGGCGAGGTTCAGCCAGGCGTTGCCCCAGCCGTTCGTCGTCGCACACATGTCCAAGGTCACGTCCCAGCCGATGCCGTTCGACGAGAGCGTGAACGCCATCCAGGTCTCGCCGTCACTTTCGGTGAAGCAGGGTCCCTGCACCGAAGCACAAGTGTTGTCTCCGGTGAAGACCGCCGGAACACCTTCGGACAGCGCGACCGGAGTGGGATCCCCGCAGTTGTCGTCGGTGACCACTACGCCGTCGCACGGGTCGGCATCGATGGTCAGATCGAAGCTCGGAATGCAGTCCGGGCTCGACCAGGTGTCCACCATGATGTAGTAGGTGGTCCCCGGCGCCAGCGACACGTTTGCCAGTACCTTGGCCGCCGCAGCACTGCTGTAGTCCGCGGCGATGCACGAGTCGGTCGGCGGACATGCGTCGCCAATAGCGATGCCGGCGTACGTCGTGGCACCTGGATCCATCGTGATGGTGACGGTCATCGCCTCGGAAACCGTCAGCGAATAGATGATCTCCTCGCCACTGTCATAGTAGTACAGACAGTGAGCCGTTGAGGCGTCGTCGTACGTGTCCAGACGACCGCAGTTGGTCTGTCCGAGGTCCTGATACGGCAGCCCCGCCAAGCTCAGCGGGCCGATGACCATCGGATCGGTGCAGTCGTCCCCTGAGGCCCGTCCCATTCCGGCGACACCGCTCGGACCCTCGAACTGATCAGCCTTGATCTTGGCCTCGATCTGAGAGGCTTCGAGGGCGCGGTCCATGCTCAGGGCGCCGGGCACGGTCTTTTCCCAGGCCAACTGAGAAGCGGCACCGGACTCCTCAACCTTCGGTCGATCCACGTCGATAATCCGCGCGGTTTTGACCAGCCCGCTGGCCTGCTTGGCAGCGATCCCCTCATGCGGAACGGCTGCCGCCTGAGCACGCGCTTCCGCGGTGCTCCGCGCGGTTTCCACTGGTTCCGCTACCGTCGCGGTTACCAGCACGCCCGTACACAGCAGCAGGGCGCTTAGAATACACACCTCTGTTCTCCACCTCATTGTCGTACCTCCTCTTAACCTTGCCTGTTCACGCGCCATAACCGAGAACCTATGAGTATGAGCCTCCTGCACAACGATCTGAACAGATCGCCATGGGACGCCCTTCATCCACAGACCTGAGTCGCCGCTGAACGCGCGCTAATGCGATCATCCAGCCAATCCCCCCCACAGAACCGTGTCCACGACATGCTGATCGCTTCCTTTTCCCCGCGATGCCGTTCCCAGGCTTCGTTCCCCTGCGAAAAGCTCCAACCGCCTCCGCATCCATCAGGATGCCCCTACACAAAGAGAGCCGACACCCACGCGCGATGCTCACGCCGTGGAGGCCAACTCTCTCTACTCCCCACCCACCAACTCCTCGTTCGTGGTGGTTCCACGAAAGAAGAGCTGGACCCGTTGCGACGTCCCGACGCAACCGGCACCAACTCTCTCTACCCACCACCAACTGACCCAAAGGAGCACAACTCAGCGCGCAGTGCGTCCGTTTCCGCACACGGTCGCGCCCAATGATCCAATTTAGGTCATGGGTCCAGTGTAGTGGACGCACCGACCCAGTTCAAGAGGGTTGTGCACGGATTTGGGGGTGTGAACCCGGCCAACTGACCGCGCCATTACTGGGCGTGTCCGCCGCGGAGCGGAGTCCCGGGCCACTACTTGCCACCGCCGCCCGCCAGCCGAAGGTTCAGAATCATGAGGCGCTGGCCGATAGGGCACCACAGCAGTACGCCGCTGGGCGATCCTTGGACTAGGCGCCACTCCACCGGTGCGCTTGGAGGCTGGCCACCGGTTGCGGAAGGTCCGATATCATGTCCCTGCGCGTGGCCTGGAAGCGGGACACCCGGAGGAAGAGACTCGTGGATCCGGGCATGCGAGACTACGCTCCCCGCTTACGCCAACAGCCGGCGGCTTGGCGATGACCATGCTCCTCGGGCCAACAGGGGGCCTGACTGCCATCCCCGACCGGGTGGGCGAGGCGAATCGGCGAATGAAAGCGATTGCCCCAGCCCTGGGCGTCTTCCAGAGGAGGGGGGCGAGCTGGACAGGAAGGTGCCGGGAGAAGCTCGGCGCGGAGAACCCCGCCGCTGCTGGAGCGTACTCACTTTGGAGACGCGGGTTCCGGCGGATTCCGACGGACGAGTGAATGGAGCGGTAGGCATGAGATGTAGGAAGTTGTGGAAGGCGCGGCTGCTGGGGCTGTGGCGCGGCTGGGGGCGGCCGATTCTGGTGGTGGTGCTGGTGCTGGGCTCGTTTCGCTCGGCGGTGGCGGACTGGAACGATGTGCCCACCGGGTCCATGCGCCCGACGATCCTGGAGGGCGACCGCATCCTGGTCAACAAGCTGGCTTATGACCTCAAGGTTCCCTTCACCTCGTGGCGTTTCGCGGAGTGGGGCGGACCCGAGCGGGGCGACATCGTGGTGTGCTTCTCTCCGGCGGACGGGCGTCGCCTGGTTAAGCGGGTTATCGGTTTGCCCGGCGATCGGCTGGAGATGGTCGAGAATCGGCTGATCGTCAACGGCGCGGCGTGTGGGTATGAGCCGCTGAGCGTCGCCTCCATGGAAGCGGTGATCGGCGACGCGGCGGGGGACTTCCGTTGGGCCACCGAAGCCCTCGGAGACGCTCCCCATCCGATCATGATCACGCCGGGTCAGCGGGCTTTGCGCTCGTTCGACTCGTTCACCGTGCCGGAGGGGCAGTACTTCGTCATGGGTGACAACCGCGATCAGAGCGGAGACTCGCGGGTGTTCGGTTTCGTCCCGCGACGCAAGATCGTCGGGCGGGCGTTCGGTATAGCCCTGTCAGTCGATCCGGACCACTACTACCTGCCGCGGTGGAAGCGTTTCTTCAGTGGTTTGCGCTGAGCGCCCGGATGCGTGGTGAGGAAGATAGTTCCCAACCTTGCCTTTCAGAAGCCACCAAGAAGCGCAGAAAGCACAAACCTTGCGCCTTTTGTGCATTCTTGCGGCCAGCCCGGATTATTCATGCCGCCCGGAGGTTGGCGAGTGCGGTCAATGACTCAACGGAAGTGGATTGAACGCAGAGACGCTGAGGACGCAGAGAAGATGGAGAATGGAGAGGAGAAACCCAGATGCGACTGTATCCACCCTGTCAAGAGGTGCCCCGGCGTGCTCCGGTCGTAATCTCTTGCTGAACAACACTCTGCGCTCATGAATGATCCGGGCCAGGAGCGTATTCGGCGCGTTGGACGTGGTATCTGCCTCACTCTCTACGCGTGCAGAATGGCTTCCCCCAACTCGGGTGTCTTTCCGCGCCGCGACCGTAAGGGAGCGGACGGAGACAAGTTCCGGGTCAACCAGCGATCAGCGTCAGAGCCCCCGGAGGGGGCCCAACTGAGGTAGCCAGGGGCGTAAGCCCCTGGGTTGAGGAACGACGTGGCGCCGAGCCCCTGTTAAGGGGCGGAACCACTCCGGCTGGCGAGTATCGCCCTTCCAGGGCTCAGCATTTCGTCGGGCAGGGTTCCAGGGGCTTGCGCCCCTGGCTACCCAAGTGTCGCCGCTCCGCGGCTTCGCGGCTGCACCGCTTC
>JAAEQG010000674.1 GCA_024231775.1 bacterium | reverse complement strand
TCGCTTGCACCACATGGCGACTGCAGGGTTACCCGGGCGATGTAGGCGCCATCTCCGACCAAACCCCCGTCCGGGTTGCGACCGTCCCACCTGTAGCTTACGGTTTCGCCCTCACCCGCACTGCCTGCGCTCTGGCTCACCAGGTCGCCTTCGCCGGTGTCGAAGATTCTGAGCTGGTAGTCACCGGGTTGAGTGGCCATGAAGCTGACTTCGCACAGGATGGGCCGGTCCGTGGTGTTCACCGGTGAAAAGGCCTGAGGGGAGGATTGCAGGTGACTGATCCCGGCTATGCCTGGCACCACAACACTCAGTGATTGGCAGCCAGCATTGCCGGCCTGGTCGCGCACCATCACTGCCAGCTGGTGCTCCCCTGGCGGCACGGCTACGAGGTCGAGGGACAAGGAATCAGCCGGCTCAGTGACTGTGTCAACCACTATGCCATCGACAAGGAGGAAGTACTCGAGGTCGCCAGGGCTATCGATGTTGTCGCTGGCTGATAGCTCCACATCGAGGGTGCCGCTTTCCGGGCACAGGGTGGCTCCGGCAGCTGGCGTGGTCACCGCCACTTGGGGGGCGGTGCGGTCGATTCTCAGGGTCGTGGCAGCGGCGCAGCTGGCCAGTAAGCCCTGGTCGCCCGGATCGAACTGGTACTGCTCGCTGATCAGGTGGTGGCCCTCGGTGAGGGCGCCGAGATCGAGGAAGGTGGTGCCAGTGCTCCCCGGAACCAGTTCGGGGGCCCCGGCCACGATGTTGCCGTCGATCAGCAGGGAGTAGCCGATGATCGTCGTCCCGGCCGGGTCGAGGCTGGGCACGGGAAGAGTTGGGGACACTGTTCCTCCGCCCGGAAATCTGTCAACCCTTGCTGGCGGAGATACTCGTCCGGACCCACGAGTGCGCGGGGTGCGTGAAGAATGGCCCCGTATATCCGTCGTCTGTCCGCTGCAGGCTATTGCCCTCGAGTCGGAGTGGGCATCATCCCCGTCCCCCTTGACAGACGCCCAGATAATGAGGTCATCTTCTGGCCCAGGCGAATCGAGAGACCTGATTCGAACAATTG
>JAAEQG010000673.1 GCA_024231775.1 bacterium | reverse complement strand
TTCAACCGCTACTCCAGCGACGATCTCTACGCCCACGCCAACTGCGACCAGTACACCGAGCACTACACCACGACCTTCGACGGCTCGACCTGGCTGCACAAGGCCACCGCGTCCCACATGGTCGGACCGTCCCCCGAGGATGCGTCGGCCGGTGACTGCGACAGCACGTGCACCGATACCAACCCGTGCAACATCTTGAGCAAGACCTACAACGACTGGGGCGAGCTCACAGAAACCCAGACCACCTACCGCGACTGGGACGGCTCCAACGAGCGGACCTTCGTTGCCGTGCGCAAGACCTACAACGACTACGGCCAGGTGCTCGTGACCCGCGCGGGCTGCCCGGTGGGCGGCGACGACACGGACTGCCTGCGTCACACCGAGAACGTCTACACCGACGCTCTGGGTGACGAGCACTACTCCGCGTTCATTCGCCAGGAAATCGCCCACGTGGCCGACGGCAAGGTCAGCCAGTACGTGTTCAACGCGGAGTGGGATGCGAACTTCGCCCAGATCACCCGGATGGTCAGCCCGGACGGTTCTTACGGCGTCGTCGAATACGACGAGCTGGGAAGGTTCGAGCGCGCCAAGGCGTGGAACCCGGATTTCAACACCGACCCGGCCTGCTCGGGCAGCGGTCCGGT
>JAAEQG010000672.1 GCA_024231775.1 bacterium | reverse complement strand
TCAAGTCACACTGGAACCTCGCGAGTTCCTGATGTGACCCGAAGAAAGCCAGGGCGGCCAAGGCGCTACGTTTTTCAACCGACCGCCGGAACCGCCCAAGCGCTACGTTTTTCAACCGGCGTTCATACAAGTCCCCAAACGTGACTCAGCTTCGCATGAAGGTGCTTGTCAACGAAAAACAGCGGTTCAACCGCGAGCTCATGACCAAGATATGGCAATCTATCGAGCGCGAGGCGATGCTGGAGACGCAGCCCGTGTCGGCCCCGGAACGTTCGGCAGTAGCTATCGCGACCGCGGACGATGTTGCCGCCACTGCCGACGTGCCCGTGGATGATGATGCGGTTGCCGCACCGGCCAAGAAGCAGACCGTTCTGCGCGAATGACTGGCTGAGAGTCCAATGCTGCGTCATGCCTGGTTCGATGAGTAATCCGAGCCGCGACCGTGAGGAAGCGGTTGACTGAGGCATCCGCCGCTCTGGGTGGGGGATCGCTTCAGGGGTTGTCAGTTTGGTCGCCTGTGGCGATCACGAACGTAGCGTCACCCCTTGTGGGCGACGAGAAACGCGGGTTCTTCCGCCACAAGGGGTGCTGCCACATCAGTCAACAGCAGCGTGCCCCAGGCCCGGCGGACCTGGGGCACACAGTTGTCTGCAAAGTAAATCGAATCCGCGAACCGCGGACGGGACTATCCTCACCCGCCCCCGAAGCTGACGGACATCTCTCCGATCTTGGCGGACAGCATCCTCTCGATGCGTCTCACCGTACAACTCAGGTGCGCTTTCGACGCGAAGTCGAGCTTGAGCACGGCCGGCTTGCAGACCTTCTTGCGAACGCCCTTGCTGTCCACTTTCTCCTCACAGGTCTGCTCGGTCAGTTTGACAAACTCCTCCAGTTGCCCCTTCAACTGCCAGAGCGAATCCTCCACCATAGCGTGCAGGTCCGGCGACAGCACGGTGTTCGGTCGGGTGCGGACCAGGGGCTCCATCAGCCCCAGATACTCTCTCTGCAAAGAGCGCCTGATGTCGGAGACGAACGGGTTGGTGTCGTTCCAGGTTCCCTTCTTGGCTTTGTCCACGTCGCACGTGCCCGCCCAGCAGGACTTCTGTATTCTCTGGATGTACTCCGCCGCGGTTAACCGACCGGCGGCGTCAGACTTCATCTCCGCATCGTGGATCCGGCGGAGGGTGTTGGGATAGAGGCGGTCGATCAGGTTCCACCACTGAAAGAGCCCAATGTAGCGGTGAATCGGGAAGTCCATTCTGAGGTCGATGCTCGTCCCATCGTGCCACCACCGTGCCGGCGCCAAGTGGTTGAGCAGTTCGGGCGGGAAGGTGAAGAACTCGTCGCTGAACAGGTGTCTCTCGATGAAGCCCAGCGCCTGGCGCTGCAACTCGGGCTCCACCAGAACGAACGGGACCGGTGCGTCCGGATCGCCCCTGTGGCTCCGGTGGAAGTACTGGCCGCCGATGTACCTGCCGACATAGTCGAGTACAAAGACCTTCTCCACGAGCAGGCGAACGAATGCGCTCCGCACGTGGTACCAGCTCTCGCCTTCCTTGGCCCCCCACTCCAGCAGCGTTTTCATGCGTGCGTCGACCAAGTCGATGCGGCTTTGAGCCCAGTCTATGGGGTCGGCCCCCATGTCGAAGCGGTTGGTGCGGGGGTCCGGGGCAATGAAGTAGGTGTCCTCGTCGGTGGCGTAGGCCAACTCGGGCTCAGCCGCCCGGCTGGCGATCTCCTTGAGCATCCCTTCCTCACCGCTGGGCGGGGCTCGGAACGCCGGCCCATCATCTCCACCAGACTCCGCCGCGCCGGCCATGGCGATCGCCGCGCCCTTGGATTTCATCATCTTCTCAATCTGGGCACGCATCTCCGCGGGCATCTGGGCCAGCGCCTCTTTCACTTCCGCGGGCATCGCCGGGGCAGGGCCTTCGCTGGGCTTCGTCTCCTCAGCCTTCTTCTCCTTACCCTCGTCTTCAGACTCCGCCTCATCTTCCTGCCCCGGACTCTTGTACGAGCTGTCGAAGGGGCGATAGCCGTACTCAATCGCCCAATAGTCATAAGGCCCGATCACCGGGGTAACGAAGTGTCCTTCTATGGCACTGTCTTTGAAGAGCAGCGCCGGGTTGTAGTCCATCACCGATCCGCAGGTAGCTTCTCCGGTGGTACGCCGCTTCTTGATCTCCTCCAAGGTGTAAATCGAGCTGGCCTTGAAGTTGTGCCTCAAACCCAGAGTGTGGCCGACCTCGTGGGTCACCACTTCCTTGATTATGTCGTAGAGGAAGCGATCCATAACTTCCTTGGGCTGCCCGGCGAGCAGCGCTCCGGACACCGCCATCTGATGGCGCATCCCCTCGGCGTATTCGCAGCAGTGCTGACCACGGTCGCGCAAGCGATTGCGCATGGCTTCGCGCAGCTTGGCTTCCTCACCCTCGCCAAAGGCGAAGCGCTCCCAATCCCGAGCCTGCCGCTTCCACTGCGGGAACTGCTCGACAAACCGTTTCAACACCGGATCGTGCAGCTTTCGGGCGATGGCGGTGGAGGGCAGCATGTGCGCCGCCTCCTGCTCGAAGTAGCGCACCATGGCGTCGTCGAAGATGATGTCCGCGTCGTAGATCTGCCCGGTAAACGGGTTCGAGCGGTGTGGTCCCATGGCGAAACCCGCCCCGGCGACGATCCAGCGGAAGAAGCTGTAGCGCATGTCCTCGGGATCGAGGTTCTTCCACTCGTTGTCGTCGGTCTGCTGGCGAACCTCGACGGCGTTCAAGAAGCCGATCTTCTCGTAGGCCTTGTTCCACTCCAGGATCCCGTCACGCACCGCCCGCCGAAAACGTACCGGTACGGTCTTCTCGATGTAGAAGATGATCGGCTGCTTCGGCTCGCACAACTCCAACTCGGCATCACGCTTGACCAGATGCCAGCGGTCGATGTACCGGTTGAAGATGTCCCGCGATTCGGTCGGCTTGGACCAGTCTCGGTTGGTCGTCAGGAAGTAGCCCACCCGATCATCGGCCATCCGCGGCGCGTAGGGGCTGTCCTTCAAACGCCAGAAACTGAAGTGAATCAGCTTCTTGTTGTACGAACCCGAGGGACTCCAACTGCCCACCGCCAGTTCCACACCAATCTCGACGTTGTCCGGAAAGGCCTTGCCCGGAACGACCCCGCCGTTCTGCATCGTCTTGCGGATCCACTTGCTCAACGAGGAGTTGATCCCTCCACCGCGACCGAATGACATCCAGCCGATGTCCGCGAAGTTGCTCTTGAGCAGCGCCCCCAGGTCGATCACCGGATCCCCCCCGGGTGACTTGGTCATGATCGGCACGGCGGTGCGGATGCGGTCCGGATAGGTCCGTCGTACCACGTCATTGACCGTCCCGCTGCCATTCACCACGAACCGGGTCTCCGGCTCGATCAGCACGAGCTGACGACCCAGCACCTCCCACTGCACCACCCGTTCGTCCAGCGGGAACCCGGTAAAGAACCCGCCGCCGGAAAAGCTGGTGGACAGCATGAACTTCTGCCCCAGAAAACCGGACGGAATCTGGCAGAGTAGCTTCTCGGTGTCCTTGTCCTTGCCTCCCCCCTCGAAGTACCACAGGGTGAACAGCCCCTCCTGAGAGACCATGTCCTTGGTGACTTTCTCGAACTCCGGATACTCCTTGTCTTCCTGGTCGCCCCCGTCGGAGCCGCCCCCGGACATTTTGAGCATAATCTGCGACAAATCGATGGCCGCGGGCTCGACCGCGCCATCATCCGCCAGAGCTCCGGCCCCGAAGACTCCGACACTTAACAATAACAGGGAACGAATGAACATGACGCTGGTCTCCTCTGATACGTGAATCCGCTGGTTCCTTCCGTGCAACTCCGACCGTCCACATCGCCAAGCCGCCTCGAAGGCGGTGCCCGCCAACCTGCGGAGTGCCCGGATCCCTGCCGGGGGGCACCAGGGCGACCTGTCTTATACTCGCAACCTTCCCGCCCGTTTCACAGCCCGACCAGGATCCCACCAAGGTAATGACGGCCATCGGGAACGTATTCGCTACTATTCCTTTGGGCCTGATCGGGGCTTTCCTACCTGCCACGTGTGTGCTGGTCAGCCAACGGCCCCCGCCCAAGCCTCTACGACGCCAACCATGCTACCTTTGCGGGAACCACTTGTGCTGTCGAAAGTTGTCTATTGGCGTATGCGTTGAGCGCGCCCCTGCGCGCACGCCCCCTACCCGCAATCACGCCGCACCATGCTCATAAACCGTTGGCCGCAATAGGCTTGAGGCTGCCTCCCCACGCGATCATGGAGCATCCTCACTGCTGCCTGACGTGTGAATGGCGACGGCTCGCCCAAAACCATCTCCCCCCCTTCCCCTGCCACTTGGCGGACACTCCTTCCCAGCAGTCTGCCCCGACCCGACTTCCAGCCTGCGTGCGGCCCCCATTGACTTGGTACGTTGTTCGCAATCTGAGTATCAACAACGGCGGCGCGGATGGCTTGAGACGGGCGGCGGGGAGACGTACGGGCATTACACTTGCACGGCGGCTTGCATCCAAGGTGGCGGTTCGCTACACTAGATGAACAGATCGTGGCGTGCCTGCGGAAAGTAGACTCGTCGGACCAGCGGTGACTTGGGTGGAGAGAGACGTCTGCGGACGGGCTCTCTTGTTTGTTGGTGGGCAGCTTGAGTTCACCCCTCTGAGCATAGAAACGACTTGTTTCAACTCACGGGCGAACCATGCGGAGAACATGGCTGAGCGGCGATTGGCCTTCCTCGCTGAACCTAGTGCCGCTTCCAGAAAGGTAGTGCCGGTTCCGCTGGTCATTGTAGCGGCCTGCGTCTCGCAGGCCGACGGCCGGCGGGGACGCCGGTCGCCACAGCCTCGCTATCGTAGAACTGCATGTACCTTTCTGGAGGCGGCACTGGCACTTGCCGAACCGGGCGCGATCCTGCACGTCCACCGCAATCGCGTCGGTGACACGGTTCGTCGCTTGGCCAGGCAACGCAGCCACGTAGGATTCGTCGAAACAGGGAGATTCACAAGACCCCAACAAGGGAGACGACCCATGAGGTGTCAACGCTTCACACGCCTGTGCATTCTCAGCGCGTTCCTCTGCACGTCGTGGTCTGCTCACTACGTGAGTGCCGCGGTCACCACCACGCACTCGTACATCCCCTCGTTCGACAAGAAGCCGGTGTTCGACTTCGCCTTCATGAAGAGCGTCAAGGACAAGCTTGGCGGGCTATACCACAACCTTCAGATCGTGGTCGCCGCCTGCAAAAGCGGCGGCTTCGCCGACGAAGCGACCAAGCGGCTCGGTGGCAAGTACAGCGTCGCGACCTCGCGCAACAAGGTGGAGATTGAGAAGTTCCTTCCATACTACTCCAAGATGTACAAGGGCAAGGAAGGCTACCGGCATCGGATCGACCCGCCGGGCTACGCACACGGCTGGGAGCCCCAGTGGGCCAAGAAGCTCCTCGATGACAAAAACGCCACCGCCAAACAGCTGTTCGACGCAGCCGTAGCCAACGACTATGACTCGGAAAGAGCCACCGCGAGGTTCGTCTCCAAGAACGACGGGAAGCTCGCGAAGATCAAGGACGGACCCGACGGAAGCCGCGCACTCGTCTGGTACAATTGGGGCGACCTGGGCGCCGGATCGTGGGCGGTCGTAGACTCGCTGACCAAAGCCGGTTACAGCGACACGGAAATCGACTGGGCATACCGGAACGCGAAAGGTGCGGAGATCGGACACGAAACAAAATACATCCCGGACCGCAATGCCACCAAGCAAGACCTGACCAACCAGCTCTGGACCATGAAGACCTTCCTCCAGACCGCGGGCGACCAGAAGGCGTTCATCCTCCTATCGGGGCACGGCAGCGTCGCCAAGCTCAAGGCCGAGGAGGTACCCGAGCGCGCCGACTCCGGAATCGGAGTCCAGTACTTCCACGACAATTCGCTCACCCTCGAACTCGACACCGAGTTTGTGACGGATCTCTTCGAGGACCTGGCGGTCCTCGGCGACCTTGACGACCCGGACGTCGTCCGCGAGGGGGAACCCACGATCATCGTGAACACCGCCGAGGAGTACGACGCCGGAGGCAGTGGTATTGTCCAGGTCCTCATCGACGATCTGTTCATCGGCGCATTTGAGCTTGAGGGCACGGGCTTCAATTCCTATTCACTCGATATCGATGATGCAACGCTCACCTCACTCTACGATTCACTGAACGGCGACCTAGTGGCTGAGGTGAAGTTCCTGATGGACGACGGCGCGTGGTTTCGGGTAGCCAGCGACGACAACTTCGAAGCTGGCCTCACCGAGTCGTTCGGCATCATGCTGGCCGGTCCGGGCCTCCGCGGCATCCCAGAGCCATCCTCCCTCACCATCCTCGGGCTTGGAGTCGCCGCCTTCCTCAAACGGAGTCGCTAGCCCGAGAAGGAAAAGGGGGAAGGAAGAGGGAAGGAAAAGGGGACATTCTACTTTTCTCGATCTCGCCGGATGAAATGGTGGTGGTAGAGAACGACTCCGGCAACGTGATCATAACCGACGAAGATTTCACCAGCCCGTCGACATTCAGCGTGGGCGATCGTGGGATCTTCGTGCACATCGTCCCGGAGCTGGCAACCGCCCTGACGTTGGCCATCGGCCTCGCCGCGCTGGCTGTGCGCCGCAGAAGGCGAGGGATCTTGGGATAGCTCCCCCTCCACTCCACTCCGGCGGACGCAGCGATCGAACAGACACCCGGCTTGCAGCCGCGAGGACCGCGGCTCGCCCAGCGCATTCGCCGCGCCCGGATTCCTGCGAATCCACGAAAGAACGCCGCTCCAGCCCCAAAGAACGGGTGATCGCTTCAGAATCCCCCATTCCCGATCGCGCGCCATGTACTCATGTTAGAGTGACCCCGACCGCTCTGGCTTGAGCGGGTCGGTGTGGTCCTCGGACGAGTCGAACCGGCGTGGCCCTCTTCGTGAGGCATCCGCCTGGCACCTCGTCCTGCTCTTTGACAACTGAATACGGCCCCTACCCCGCCCGCTCCATGGTCGGGGGTTTGGCGCCGGCTGCTACTGCCAGCGAGCCAGAGCCTCCGGCGGCGCACTTTGGTCCGCCTCGGGCAGCGCGCCTAGCAGGGGGAGTACGATCTTGCGCCGCTGCTCGCGCTTGGCGCCCTCTTTCTTGTTCTGCTTGGTGAGCTGGTCGTCATCGGAATCGAAGATCGACGAGTAGGCGAACACGCAGAAGTTCCCGGTCAACTCGCGGGCGATCTTGATCTGCTCATTGACTGATTTGGCTCCCTGGTCCACGCTGCGGTCCTTGTTGATCTTCCCGAACCAGAGTCCGGGCACGATCGGAACGCGATAGCCCGTCTCCAGCCACGGTTCGATCCGCTCCCGAAAGGTCTGGGGGCTGTTGGTGTAGTTCATCAGCAGCATGGCGTCGATCGACCCGGCTTCGATCCAGGTGTAGGAATCCTGGTGATGGCTGAGGGCCCGTTCGCGGATCGAGCCTACCGCGGCGGACAGCACCACCTCCGGCTTGGTTTTCTGGATCATGTCGTGGATGTCGGCGACGAGCGTACTGACCTGGTCGGCGCGCCACTGCTTCCACGCCTCGGGATGCTCCTGCGGCGTACCGCCGGATGCGTCACGGAAGTACGCCAAGGTGCGCTCGTCGTGCGGATAGTCGATGTCCGTTCCGCGCGGAGTCGCCGGCGGCTCGTCGGGGAAGCGAATGTAATCCAGATGCAGCCCGTCAATATCGTAGTCGCGCACAATCTCCTCGAAGACATCCACGATATAGGTGCGCACTTCGGGCCAGCACGGGTTCAGGCTGACGTAGAACGAGGACAACCCCTGACGGTTGCCGTACTGATCGTACCAGAACCACTCCGGCCGCTTGTTGTAGAGCTGCTCGGGATTGGCCGGCGGCTTCGTACCGCGCCAAGCCGGCATGACGTTCACATAGGCATGCAGTTGCATACCGCGTTCGTGGGCTTTGCGGCAGGCCAGCTCCAGCGGGTCAAAACCCGGATCACTGCCACCCAGCTCATCCGCCCAAGGCTCGAACGAGGAATTATAGAACGCCGTACCGTTCCCGCGCACCTGGAAGAGCAGGGCGTTGAAACCGGCGTCGGCGCACTTGTCCACGATGCGCTCGACTTGTTCGGCAGTCTTGTAGTCGTAGCGCGTAATCCAGATCGACCGCCATGGACCTAGGCGTTTCTGGGACGGTTGACATCCAGTTGACAGCATGGACACGAGCACGCCCATCCCCATTAGAGCTACGAATCCAGCCTGCGATGATCGCGAGAACATAGCTACCAAACCTCCTTCAAGATCGTACAGAATCACCCCTGTTCGGTTCCGCCCCATGGCGAACGCCCCGGAAACCAAACGCCCCCAGGAACCCGTGGTGGAAATCTGTGGCGGCTTGCGCCCCAGCAAAGCCGTGCCGGAAGACGCCGGCGTCCGGCGTCATTCCCCGGCCGGCGGGCACGCCGACCGCTGCAAAGTCGAGGGTCTCACCACGATATGCTAGCCATCAGTCTTCCGAGCGGTCAGCAGCCATCCGAAGACGAACGCAATGGTGCTCCCCAACGGAATCCACCACGGCCAAGCTAGCGACTCTTCAATCACCTTGCCCGTCTCTTCATCGACCCTCGTGAAGTACCCGTAGTAGTTCAACCACAGCATCCCCGCCAAACCGGCCAAGAGCGCCACCGTCTGAACCGATCTGGGCAAGACAACATTCGGACGGTCCCGCCCGCGAAGAAGGGCGGCATCCGACTCTCGGGCCAGAGACCACAGCCACGTGAACAGCAGCAGCACCGCTCCACCCCAACAGACCCAGTGGGTCCAGTAGTAGTGCCATACGGTGGCGAATATCGACAGTAAGGACAGCGGCGCCGAGAACATGTACCCCCGTCCGGTGATCTTCAGCGGCAGAAAGGCCAGCAGGAAACCCGCGAGCAAAGCTCCGCCCGCATACCCCGCCATAGCCAACCCCAACTGGAGGATCGACGGATAGAGCCGCGAAACCTCCTGGGCCAGGTAGGCCATCGCACAAAGCACCACGCCCCAAACCAACACGAAGATGCGCCCGACGAGTACGGAGCGCCGGTCCTCCGCGGTAGCTTCCCCCTTCTCCGCCAACTCCTCGACGTTGGCGGAGAGATCGACCTCCTCCCCCCGACGCCGAAGCTGACGTTCGCGCAGCGGGTTGTAGAAAGCCGACATGACCACTTGGCTCAGGGCGGTGAGGATGCCCATCAGGCTGGAGATGGCGGCAGCGAATACCGCGGCAATGATCAAGCCCTTCAGCCCCAGAGGGATCACCTGCACAATGAAGATGGGGAAGATCCGATCCCCCTTCTCGTTGTACATCGCCAGGGCATCACCGGTCAGCGGGTGCTGCTTGTAGTACGCGAACAAGCCCACGCCAACCAGCATCACGGTGATGGTGACCACTTGGCCAACCGTGCTGAAGATGATCGCCCAGCGAGCGTCCCGCGCATCCTTGCAGCAGAACATGCGCTGGGCCAGCAATTGGTCGGTCCCGTAAGCGCCCAGACCGCCCCAGGTGCTGGCGATCACCGCGGTCCAGATGGTGAAGTCTTTTATGGGGTTGGTGTCGAAGTCAAAGAAGGTGAACTTGCCCCAGGCGCCGGACTCCTTGGCCGCCAATCCGACCCGAAAGATCTCGCCGGCGCCGCCCGCTAACTCGGTCGCAACCGTAACCAGGGCGACCGCCGCCCCCAGGAGGAACACCAAAAAGAGAATGACGTCCGTCCAGATGACCGTGGTGATTCCCCCGATCATCGTCCAGCACACCGAGACTACGCCAATGATGATGATGGACCACGCCAGGGCGGGGATCCCGGTCGAACCGGCCAGCCAAGTGAGCTGATCGCGCATGACCACGAGGAGCACCTCGGCGGTCAGATACACGCGGGCGGACTGGGCCAACATGCCACCAATAGCGAACAGGACGGTGGTCATGGCACGCACGCCCCCGCCCAGGCGATTGCCCATGTAATCGTAGGGGCTGTAGATCTCCCGCTTGTAGTAAGCGGGGACCAGAACGTAGCCCACGATTATCCGGGCGAAGAACGATCCGAACACGCCCAGTTGCAGGTAGGTGAAGTTCCCTTCCGGTTTGAACACCAGGAAGGGCACGCCGATGAAGGTAAGGGCGCTAATCTCCGTGGCGATGATCGATCCGCTGACCGCGTACCAGGGCAGCTTACGCCCGCCCAGGAAGAAGTCGCGCATGCTGGACTGTTTGCCGGCCAGCATGGTACCCATCAAGGTGGTGAAGGCCAGATAACCCGCCACCACGGCCCAGTCGATCCAGGTGAACTGTGCGCTGATTGAGGCCAGGTCCACGCCGCCCATTATGGCTCCTGCTTCAAGATTCGTGAGAGGTGACCGTCAGCTTCGGCGAGCAGACGTTCCGCATCCGCCGGGCCAACCGCGCGGGCGTGCATGACCAGAGCGGTCTTCACGTGTCCATCCGCCCGGTCGAGCAACTCCCGGGCGGCATCCCGCTCCACCCCGGTGACGTTCTGGATCATGCGGGTTCCGCGATCGACCAGCTTGGCGTTGGCTTTGGTGTTCACGTCCACCATCAGGTTTCCGTACACCTTCCCGATACGAACCATGCTCAGCGTGGTGACCGTATTGAGTACCATTTTGGTAGCGGTGCCCGCTTTGAGGCGCGTGCTGCCGGTGACCACTTCCGGACCCACCAGCACACGAATGGAGACATCCGCCTGATCGCCGACGACCTCAAACGGCACGCAGCCCAAAAAGACCGTCTTGGCTCCGCGTTCCTTGGCTCGTTGGACCGCACCGTGAACGTACGGCGTGGTGACCCCGGTGGCGATGCCGAAGAGAACGTCGTCAGGGCCGATGTCGAGTTCATCCATGAGGTCGACGCCGTCCTGGGGATAGTCCTCCGCACCCTCGATCGAACGACGTAGGGCGTCCCACCCTCCGGCAATGAAGCCCTGCACCATCCGCGGATCGCTCAGGAAGGTCGGCGGACATTCGGACGCGTCGAGCACGCCGAGTCGACCGCTGGTACCCGCGCCCACGTAGATCAGGCGACCGCCCGCTCGGAACGCCGCCACCACCAGCTCGATGGCTTCACAGACTTGCGGCTTCGCATCCGCCACGGCTGCGGCGATGGAGGCGTCTTCGCCGTTCATCACGTCGAAAGCGGCGGAGGTCGACATGCTGTCGATGTCCGCAGAGCGCTGGTTGCGCATTTCGGTCAGCAGATGTCCGCGGTCCTTCACCTGTCGCATCCCCCTGTCCGCGTTCTGCGGTTCCCCATTCCGCCGCGGAAACCGCGTAGTTTGCCAGAACCGCACCCAACATGCAACGCCTCATGGCCACAAACCTCCACAATCGCTATAACGGCGTCAGCAAAGCGTATGTCCTCATGTTCACGGAGCGAAGCATGTGTCACCGCAAGCTGATCGGGCGAATCTTCCTGCTCGCCCTGCTGCCGACCATCGGCGGATGCGCCGTCTCGCCCGAGCTGGAACCCGCCTTCGCCGAACCGACTCAGGATCCCGCCCCCGCCCCCGCCCCCGATGCGGAGGATCCCATGGTCGGCGTGGACACGCTGCTGCCCGCTCCTGACGATTACGCCCTGCAGCGGATCGATAGCGATGCATACCCGGTCCCCGGTTATGCCAAGTTTCTCGAAGGGGTGAAGATCTGCCTGGACCCCGGACACGGCGGCGACGCCCACAAGCCCGGTTTCAAGCGCGGTCCCACCGGCGTCCGCGAGGCGGAGATGAACCTGCGGATCGCCAAGTACCTGGGCGACTTCCTGGAACACGCCGGCGCCGAGGTGTTGCTCACTCGGGAGGAGGACGTTGATCTCTCCTACGAACAGCGCGCCGAGCTGGCCAATGAGTGGGGTGCCGACCTGTTCATCTCCTGCCATCACAACGCGATGAGCAACAAACCCTCCGCCAACTACACGACGGTGTGGTATCACCTCGGCGTTGACTATCGTCCGTCGAACCTGGATCTGGCCCGACACCTCTGCCAGGGTCTCCTGGACGAGTTGGCCCTACCCCGGGTGCTCGGGGTCCCGCTCAAGAGCGATCAGCTCATGTACAAGACCGGGTTCGCCGTGCTGCGCCATGCCCGAGTGACGGCGGCGCTGACCGAGACTTCGTTTTTCACCAATCCGGAAGAGGAACAGCGCCTGCGCGATCCGGAGTACAACCTGCGCGAAGCGTACGGTTTGTTCCTGGCGCTGGCCCGGTACGCGGCGGAAGGGCTGCCCCGGGCGGAGTGGGCTGCGCCGGAGGATGACAGGACGATCAATCCTGAGTCAGCCGTGCTCGAGTTTGTGCTGGACGATGGCCTGCGCGCCCGTAAGTCGTGGGGGCATGACCGGCAGATGATTCTGACGGACTCGATTGCGGTGCGCATCGATGGCGAGTTGGTGCCACATCACTTCACTAACGACGGCTATCGACTGACAGTGGAGACGCCTGCGGAGTTATCTCCGGGAATGCACACCGTCTCCGTGCAGTTTCAGAACCTGTACAAGAACTCCGTGCTGAACCCGGACTTCGTGTTCGAGGTGCGTTAGAGCGGTTTCAGTCGTTTTGCAGCGTGTATCCGGCGTGACGAGAGTGTCGTCCACGGATGCCTCATCGCTTCGGGGAACGCCGAGACCTTCCTTCACCCCCTACGGGGGCTCTGCTTGGAATTGATCGATTACCCAGGGCTCACTTCGTTCACCCTGGGCTTTATTCCTGCGCCCCCTTCGGGGGCTGGAACTGGGCTATATTCTTGCGCCCCCTTCGGGGGCTGGTTCTTGGATGTGATCGGTGCCCCACCCCGAGCCGGGCAACTGCCCGACAACGGGATGGGGCACCCGCAGTCCGCTCCCTGACGGTCGCGGCTCGGTTTGGTAGACGCCATTGAAGAACGTGTGATACCAGATCCGGTTTGACTGTGCCGATTGCCCGATTCCCGATCATGTTGCTTTTGGTGTTCGAGTGGCCGCGCGGACTGAAGTCCGCGGCTCGTTGGTCGGCGTAGTCCTCCTGGACCTGGTATAATGCTAGACTGCGCGCGGTTGAAGGGCAGCTATGGCTGCTCCCAGGGCAGGGGCGGCCCGTAGCCGGGATGCGCACACCAACTCCGGTTTGAGTCCGCCGTCAGGCAAATACGACGCCCGCATCGCGTCATCCCCCAGTCCAGCCAACAGGGCGACCAGATACTGGTCGAGCCGGTCAGCGAAGACCGCGCAGTATTGCGGTGCGGCGTAAATCTGTCCGAGGCGCTGCCCAATCACCACGCGCTGCAGACTCGTACCCCGGAACGGGTGATCCCGTTCGAGCCCCAGGTAAGAATCGCCCCGATGGGTCGCCTGAGCGCGGCCTTGGTGGATGGTCGTCATCCGCTCGGAGATCAACTCAGCCAGGGTGCGGGCCACGGTGTCCATCCAGGAGACGGCGAGCGTCTTGCCCGCGGCTGCTTCGACCTCCGGATAGGACGACGCCTCCGGTGAGTCCGCTCCGCACAGCCGGTGGTAGCCCTCGTTCATCGACTTGGCGGATACCAGCTTCTCAAACGTCGGCCCCATAGCAGAGGGGATCTGCCACGATTTCTGAATCCAGGTTCCGGCTTGATCGAAGGTCAGCAAGCTCCCATGCAACTTGAGGGCATCGGCGATTCCGGTTCCACATCCGACGTAGTAGGCGTTCTCCACGTCGCGGAACAACCCTTGCTCCGCGTGCT
>JAAEQG010000671.1 GCA_024231775.1 bacterium | reverse complement strand
TTCTACGCCCCAGCTTTCGCAGTCGCCGCCGACCAAGTCAGCCAGTCGTGCAGCGTCTCCCTTGCCACAACAGGGGTCCAGGAGTCGCCACGTTTCCTCTCCCGCAGGCTCGAGCCATCGGGAGATCAGTTCGATAACGGTTTCCGGCGTGGGAAAGTAGCCCATCACCACTCGGTTCTGTAAGCGTGCCATTCGTTGTACCTCCTTCGAGTACGGTTGGGCGGAGGTACGCACGCACACCCGCGAGGGGTGCAGTGCACACCCCCGCCGGGGTTTGGGTTCTATTCAGTTGTTATTCGATCGTTATGGACAGTTCGCCGTCTTGGACCAGTCGCTCGATGGCCTCGATCCAACCTTTTCTGCCGATAGAGAACGCTTTTGCCACATCCCCACCGCACAGGCAGGGAGCGAGCAACTCCTCGTCCTCGATCCCGTGCCGGTACAGGCGCTTGCCCCATTCCGGCAGCACGGGGATGGGCAGCACGGCGTTCAGCCTGGCTGCAAAGACCTGGTAGAGGTCAAACTCCCCGCTGTCCGGGATGACCAGGTAAGCGCGGTCCTCCACCTCCTGCTCCAACGCCCGCCGGTCGGCGACGACCATCCGGTAGAGGTCGGTCTCCTCGTCCAGGGTGTCGGAAAAGGTGGCATAGTTGTGCGTGGAGAAAGCATATTGACGCTCGCCTCCATCCACGATACTGACGGATTGCGGCCCGCCGTTGTTGAGCGTGCCCCAGATCGAGCGCAGGGCAGTCTTTGCGCCCGCGATGTGCACGTACACCATCTCTGACCTGTGTGGGTCCAGCGCATAGCCCACCAGCGGGACCGCGATCTCGCGGTTGGCGGCGTAGGTGGCCGCAAAGCCGCCCTCGTCCTGCCAAGGGTATCGTAGGGATGCCTCGACCCACAGTTCCCCCGGATAGACAGGGACGCCCGCTCGCGCCAGATCGACTCGCACCTGGGCCAGACACTCTTTTCCGGTCTTGCCATCCAACGACGCGATGTGCGTGTCGAACACGGCCTCTGGCCCCGCAAACACGGTCACGATGCCCGTGATCGGGTCGATCACGGCGTGGCCGCGCTCCGGCATCTGCGCCGGGGGGACAGAAGAGTCGTGTGGACGGTACAGCGGCGCGACGTCATACACCCGGTACGAGCCGAGTTCCCTGCCGTGCAGAGGGACCGCTTTGCCCCAGGATG
>JAAEQG010000670.1 GCA_024231775.1 bacterium | reverse complement strand
GACGAGATCGATCTGGGAAATGGCGTCACGGTCAAGCGGCCCGCCAAGTGGCGTTGACAAAGTTGCCGCTTGGCCCAGGTCGCCCTTCAAGCAACGATTTTGCCGTCGTCCCGACGGTGGGCCATCAGTCCGTGATCATGCCCTGGAGTGTCTGAAAGATGAGAATACCCGCGACGATCATGGTGATGACCGCCACGGCTTTGACCACGGGGGTCTCCGCCCGGTCTCCCTCGCGCGTGAGGAAGGAAATCATGCGTGTCTCGATGTAGCAGGCGATCGCGATGTTGAACATGACGCTGCCTCCGAACACAGGATGCGCTGGGGATGCGCCGACGGGGTCAGATGTTCAACCGGCAAATGTGCCCGCAAATTTCTCGCGAAGTGTCGGTGGGTGATCTGCCCCGGAGAACATTCCAGGTGATGACGATTGACAGCCACAGGAAAAGAGAACTACCCATGACCACATTCACACAGTGACATCAGAAGGAGTGGTTCATCATGATTTCGAGAGCTGGGGCATTCGCCCTTATCCTGGCCGCGGGGCTTTGCCTGACCGTGCCGGGAGCAGTCACCATCACCGTGCCCGGCGACGCCGCGACGATCACGGCCGCCGTGGCCATGGCTGGCAGCGGCGACCTCATCTTGGTCTCCGGTGGCCCCTATGCCGAGTCGATCACTGAGTCGGTCAAGACACTGACCATCGAAGCGAGCCCCGAGGGGGTGGTCTGGGATGCCGGTGGAGGAGTCATGCCTCTGCGTTCAGACACGTTCGCCGATGTGACGCTCCGAGGGTTCACCCTGCAAGGGGGCACTGAGGTCGGTGCTGGGACATATCTGGGGGGCAGCCTCACGGTGGAGAACTGCACGATCCAAAACAATGGTCGCGGCGGAGGCAACGCCACCTCGGGCGCCACGTTGACGCTGCGCAACTGTCTCATCCGCGACAATCCGCCGGGTGGGACCAGCCTGAGCCACAATGGTGTTCGCATGGACAACGGCGGCACCACGGGTGTGTTCGAGGACTGCGTGATCATCAGTGACAAGGTGGGCACGAAGGCCGACGGGATGCTCATCCTCAGCGGCTCTCAGGCGACGGTGACGAACTGCGTCTTTCTGGACTCCTCACGCGGCTTCAGCTGCGGCAATTCCGGCACGCAGGGCACTGTCCGAGACAGCCTGTTTTTCAACTGTGACACCGCGATCTATGCCGACCGCAGCGCCAACATCAATGCGGGCAGTGCTGGCGATGTCGGCGGAAACGTCCTCTTCGACGACAACACGAATTTTTACTCCAACTCCGGGGCAAACATCTTCATTGCCGAGGGCAACATCTACCCCCACATCGACAACGCCTATCTCACCGCCCGCGTCTCTGGGAGTGTCGATTACACCCCCGCTTTTCAGGTGCAGATCGACCGCGTGGCGGTCAACCCCTTCACCGCGGCGTTCACCAATCCCATCCCCGACGGGCAGTTCATCGAGCTGCGCGCCTTGTCAACCGAGCCCTCGACCGACGCGATTGACCTCGGGGGATGGATGGTGTCCGACGACCCCGCTTTTGACGGAGGCGATGAGGGGGTTTTCACCATTCCCCCGGGCACGTCCATCATGGCCGACGAGAGTCTGCTCCTGGCCGCTGACCTCGCGGCGCTGGGAACTCTGTTCGACATCGAGCCGGCGGCGCCCCAGTTCGACTACTCCACCGTCTCACCGGAAATCTCTCTGGATCCGACGGGTGACGAGGTCCTCCTGAGCCCCTCGTCTCTGGGGATCATGGATGCGTTCCTCTACGGCGCCAGCGTGGACACAGTGCCCTCGAGCAACTGGGCCGGGACGCGAACGGCTCTGAGCTATGAGGGCTCGGTCTACGCGCGCGACAATCTGGGGACTGACACCGACACGACCTCCGACTGGAGTGACGTCTTCGTGTATGGACGCGTGGCCACCCTGACCAGTGTCCAAGGCTGGGAACTCTATCGGTGAGCCCGTGCCCCGACGCCGTGCATGAATCAGGCGGCGTGGACGGCGCCGGTGTGGTCAGCCTGGTCAATCCGAAGCACTGACCCCGCCCTTCCCCGAGGCTCTCTGCCGCGCCGAGATGGCCGAGTTTCTCAGCGTCCTCCACAGACTCCGCGTTTCAATCGTCTGAGCAGAGGCGCCCACGGTTTTGCCCATGAGGCGCGCATGGCTCATTGCCAGTTGCCCCCCAGGTCCATGGGTGCCAAGATGGCACAGAGGTTGGAGACTCCGCTTGGGGAGGTGCGCCATGCGCAGCTTTTGGGTCAGCGCCACGCTCGTGATGACTCTGACGATCGGGGGGGGCATGGCTCAGCCGTTCATCGGTCCCTTCCCCGTGAACAACAATGCCGGCACGGACAGTCAGAACGACCATGCGCCGACCTTTGTGGCCGACTCGCGGGGGAACTTTCACGCGGTTTGGATCAGCTCCGAGCCCATGCTGGGCTCGGGCGTCGACACCGATGTGTTTTACTCGCACGGCACCAGCACGGGCTGGGCAACCCCCGAGCTGGTCAACACCAACGGCACCATCGACGGGGCGACGACCACTGACCTGGAACCGGCCCTGGCGGTTGACTCCGATGGAGTCCTCCACTGTGTCTGGGTGACCAACGAGCCTTTCGCGGGCTCGAGCAGCGACACTGACATTCTCTACGCGCAGCGCACCTCGGCGGGATGGAGTGCCCCGGAGCTGGTGGACGCCACCTACGCCACCACTGACTCGGGCAATGGCCGAAGGCCCGCAATCACCGCGGGGGACACCGGGACGATCCATGTGGCCTGGGAAACCAATTCGCCCACCATCTCGTCGGGGACCATCGGGGCTGACTGGGACATTCTCTACTCGGCGCGCACGGCCTCAACTTGGTCGACCGTCACCGCCCTGAACGCGAATGCGACGACGGACACCGGCGATGACGGCAGCGTCGCAATGACGACGGCCGAGGATGGCACCATCATCGCCGCCTGGAGCACGAACGAGCCCACCAACATCGGGTCGGGCCCGCTTGGCGCGGACTATGACATTGTGTGGTCCCAACTTCCCATCAGTGGCACCTGGGCCACTCCGTTTGAGGTGTGCCAAGAGATGCGCAGCGACCCGGTTCCTGCCGGGCATGATTCTCACCCCACGGTCGCGTCGATTGGCGCCGGCACCGCGCGGATCGATCACTTTGCCTGGAACACCTGGAGCGGGGCGTGGGGCAATGGCACCGACAGTGACATCGCGCACGCCTCTTGGGGAAACGCAGTGACCATCCCAGTGCTCATCACTGGCACACTGGTCAACGCCCACGCGACGACCGACGGGGCGGGGGACACCGATCTCGATCCCTTTCTGCTGGTCGAGCCCGGAGGAGTGATCCACTGTTTTTGGGAGAGTGCCTACGCCGGACTTTTCGGCACCGACTCGGATATCTTCCATGCCACCAGTGGCACTGATGGCCGGTCGTGGAGTCCACTGAGCGTGGCGAATCTCAATGGACTCATCGACGGGGGCGCCACCAACGACCTTCACGGCCGGGCCGCCAGATCGCCCGCGGGTCTCATTGCCCTGGCCTGGGAGAGCAACGACGATCTCGGGGCCACGATCAACACCGACTCTGACATCTTGGGGGGCGTTGGTCTCGGGCGACAGATCTCGGCACCGATGCCGATCAACACCACCGCCAGTTTTGACACCTCGGGCCCCGTGGTCGATTGGGACTACGATGGGGACATTGGCATGACGGCCACGGGAACACTCCACGCGGTCTGGTCGAGCAACGCCACGGGGCTCTCCGGCGCGGGCGACTATGACATTTTCCACGCCTCCCGTGGCGCAGCGGGTTGGAGTGCCCCGGCTCTGGTCAACAGCAACTATGGCGCCGTGGATGCGATCGGCGATGACGACAACTCCCCCCGACTTCTCATCGACTCCGGCGGCACGCTCCATGTCGCATGGGCGTCGAGTTACAACCTCAGCGCCACCGCCGGCACGGACGCGGACATCTTCTATTCCTCCAGCAGCGGATCGGGATGGTCCGCACCGGTCGTGCTCAACTCCACCGCGACCACCGACGGCGCGGCCCTGGATTTCGACTTTGCACTCGCCATCTCGCCCAGCGACGAGATGCACGCGGTCTGGACCTCCGACGCCAACATTGACGGTGCGGGGACCAGCGACTTCGACATCATCTACTCGGTGAACACCGGATCGGGGTGGTCCGTCGCCGAGCTGGTCAACACCGCCTATGGCACCACCGACACCGCCACCGAAACTGACCGGACGGCTGACATCGCCATTGATCTCAACGGGGTGCCCCATGTGGCCTGGGCCAGCAAAGCCCTTCACGCCAGCGCGGGGGCCGACGCCGACGTGTTCTACTCCACGCGTCTGGGCGGGACGTGGTCCGCGCCGGAGTTCGTCAACACCGTCGCCGCGGCCGACGGGGCCGAGGACACGGTGCCAGCAATCGCGATCACATCCGACGCCATCCCCCATGTGGTCTGGGAATCGGACATCGACAATGGATCGGGAGTCGACACCGACATCTGGATGAGCTCGCGCACCGGTGGCACCTGGGGGGCAGCGACTCTGTTCAACACAACGGGCAATGTCGACGGTGTCACCGAGTTGGACTCCAATCCCGATGTCGCCGTCGACATCCTCGACATTCTCCATGTCGCTTGGCAAAGCGGCCACAATCTCTCCCTGACCGCGGGCACTGACGATGACATTCTCTACGCCTACGCGCTGGAGCCAGGGACGGCGACGCCCGGAATCAGCGCCCCCCTTCTGGCCAATCCCAGCGGGCACGACGACGCCGGAACGGAGGATGACCAGAATCCGACCCTGGTGGTGCTCCCAGATGGCATTGCCCACTTTGCCTGGAGCAGCGATGCCACGCTCGGGGGGGATCTCGGGGTCGACTACGACTTCCTCCACAGCGAACTCGACCTGGTGATCACCACCAGCCCCATGGTCGTCGATCACCTGAGCAACGTCTTTCCCCTCGTCGGCTGGCCCCTGCGCCGCGCCGACGCCAACAACGACGGCGTGGTGGACGCCGCCGATGTGGTCACCCTGGTCAATCAGAAACACTGACCCCCGCGTGCGAGGCGCGGCGAAGAGCGGCAGTGAGTGAAGGCCCCATCGAAGCCTCTCTGTGTTTGGAGGTCGCCGGGAAAAGCGTTGAATGCGCCCGCGTCCGCGCGTAGAGAACTCGGGCTCCGCGCCGCGCCGCCATGACTTCCCCCGCCGCCGTTTCGCTTGCTCCCTCCGCCGCGCGGTCACGCGGTCAGACGGCGATCCTCGCGTGCTTCTTCGTCTCGGGAGCGTGCGGGTTGATCTACGAGATCATCTGGACGCGCCTGCTGGCGCTGACCATGGGCGCGACGGTCTATTCGCTCACGACCGTGCTGGTGGCGTTCATGGCGGGGCTGGGCCTCGGCGCGTGGCTCATCGGGCGGGCACTGCGACGGCGTCCAGGTCTCTCGCCACTGCGACTCTACGGCATCTTCGAGATCGCCATTGGACTGTGGTGTCTCGCCCTGCCGTGGCTGTTCGAGGCGGTGACGCCCCTGTTCGCCGTGATCTATCGTCATCTCTACGGCAATGATCCCGGCGCGCTGTTCACTTACAGCCTCGCGCAGTTCGGCGTCTGCGCGCCGCTGATGCTGGTGCCCACGACGCTGATGGGCGCCACGCTGCCACTGCTCGCCGCCCACATCGCGTGCCGCTCCGACCGCG
>JAAEQG010000669.1 GCA_024231775.1 bacterium | reverse complement strand
GAGCCGCCTACTGGCGAAGCCCCTATTTTCCGGTGGACAAGCCGCAGACGTTTACGATCTCCCCGCAGTTCGCCCCGGGAACCGATGCGGCGGCAAAGACGTCCTTCGTGCGTAAATTCGAGCTACGCTCGAAGAGCCCGTGGTGCCGACTCACCCAGGAGACCGTATATCTGCGCAGCGAGCAGACCGCCCGGGTATACGTCGAGTACGACGCAGGCCAGCTTGTAGAACCGGGGGTGCACGTGGGCGTCGTCGAGGCGCTGGCTGATGGGCGGGTGGCGTTTCGTCTGCTCAGCACGATCGTGATTCCCCATCGGGTCACGGCGGAGCAGAACTTCACCCGCCGGTTCGAGACGCGCACCACCGAGGGCTGGACGCCTCACCGGTACTTCATCCTGGTCCCGCCCGGAGCCAGCGCCATGAAGCTGACCTGTTCCGCGCCGGAGGGGGCGGAGTCCAAAGCCCGTATGAACTACGCCTTCGATCCGACGGGGAAGGGGTATCGCGATCGACGGGCCAACCTGGACACCGAAGGCGGTCGCCGCAAGATCGAGCGGTTCTTCACTGATGACCTCATCCCCGGGGTGTGGGAGGTGGACATCTACTCGAACCGCCCCGACCAGGACTGGCCTTATGATTTTTCCGTGCAGTTCTTCGGCCTGTACGCGGACCCGGCGGAGATTGACTCCTGGTCCGACGGTTCGGGTGAGTTGATCGTCACCAACCTCTTCGGACGTCCCCTGCCAGGGGCCGTCGATGGGAAGATCGAGGGCTTCGGTGAGCACCAGGAGGACAACTTCGAGGGCCTCGAAGACGAGCTGTCCTACAGCGTTACCCTGGGCGAGGAGTTCCGTGCTGTGCGCGTGGAACTGGAAATGACCCCGGAAGCCTACGCCACGACGACGGATATCGGTGTGGCAGTGGAGGATCAGAGCGGCGAAGCCATCGCCTCGACCGCCTTCAGCAACCGCACCTGCACCTTGACCGCCCGCCACCCCAGCCTCGGCGAGACCGCCGACCTGAAGGTCGTCATCCGGGGCGGATTCGCCGTGGAGGATGACAAACGCGAGACGCCCATCACCGTCAAGATCGACCAGTTGCTGGCGACTCCGCTGGGGATCGACGTGACCCGCGGCGATTCGGGCAATGTGCTCTTCGTTCCGGGCGTGCCCATCAAGCTCGAGTTCGAGTTGGATGGCGACCTACCGGAGGCGCCGGATGATACCGTCCCGGTGGGCTACCTACGCGTGCGAGAACGTGGCACCCAGGACTTGGCCCTGCGCGTGCCATTGGTCATCGTGGACTGAGGGTATTCCCAGTCTGTACACGGCGGTCGCAAGCGGCGGTGGTCTCTATCGTCTTGTCCTGCAAGTACTTACGGTCGCGATGGTCGCTCGGTCGCGTCTGATGCGGGTCACACGCCATCGACATGCGCGGGTTTGACTCGATCGACTGGTCTACGCGGTTGAGGTGCTTCACCGTGCGCCCGCGCACCGTTACAATCCGGCGGTTGTGGGCGCGGTGACCTCGCAGGTGCGGGGGTTCGCGGCCCGCCATTGCACCCAAGCGAGACAATCATGCCTGAGGGGCTCACCGAGCAGCTAGAGATCGTAGACTGGGTCATAATCGGTGCCTACTTCCTAGTGGTAATGGCCATCGGCTTTCACTTTGCCCGCAAAGCCAAGGACACCACCAGCTACTTTCTGGCTGGCCGCCACGCCGGGTGGATCGCCATCGGCGGTGCCCTCTTCGCCGCCAACATCTCCTCCGAGCATTTCGTCGGCTTGGCTGGGGACGGCTACAACAGCGGGTTCGCCGTGGCCCAGTTCGAGCTGTTCGCCGCGGTGGCGTGTCTGGCGTTGGGGTGGATCTTCCTGCCGTTCTACATCCGCACCGGCGTTTTCACCATGCCCGAGTTCCTGGAGCGTCGCTATGGCAAGAAGTGCCGCACGTATCTGACGATCATTTCGCTCATCTCCTACGTGCTGACCAAAGTGTCGGTTACGCTTTTCGCCGGCTCGCTGTTTCTCAACATGCTCTTCGGTTGGGATCTGTACACCTCCAGCCTCCTCATGGTCATCGCCACGGGGATCTACGCGGTGGCGGGGGGGCTGGCGGCGGTGATCTACACCGAGTTGATTCAGGCGTTCATCCTCATCGGCGGCGCCTTTATCCTGACGCTGATCGGCCTGGACAAGGTCGGGGGGATTTCCGCGTTCATCGACGGCATCCCCCGCGAGCACTTCTCGATGTTCAAGCCGATAGACCATCCGTCCTATCCCTGGACCGGGATGATCTTCGGGCTGCCGATCCTGGGGGTGTGGTACTGGTGTACCGATCAGTACATCGTGCAGCGTGCCCTGGGGGCCAGGAACCTCGACCACGCCCGTGGCGGAGCCATTCTGGCTGCCTTCCTCAAGCTGCTGCCCATGTTCATCCTGGTCATGCCCGGCATGATCGCCATTCAGCTTTTCGACGTGGCGGAGGGCGAGTCCAACACCGTTTACCCCTTGCTCACCACCCTGCTGCCCGTGGGGGTCAAGGGTCTGGTGATCGCGGGTTTGTTCGCGGCGATGATGTCTTCGCTGGCTGCCTGCTTCAACTCCTGCGGCACGTTGTTCACCATGGATCTCTACAAACCACGCCGGCCTAACGCCTCCGAGCGCGAGCTGGTCCTCGTCGGGCGGGTGGTCACGGTGATCATCGTTGTGCTTGGCATCCTCTACGTGCCCTTCATGAAATACCTGGGCGGAAGCCAGCTCTACGAGTACCTGCAGAAGATCCAGGCCTACATCAGCCCGCCCATCGCCGCGGTGTTCTTGCTGGGGATCTTCTGGAAGCGCCTGAACGCCAGGGGAGCGTTGGCTTCTCTTTATGCCGGATTCATCATGGGTGTGCTGCGCCTCACCTTCGAGTTCGGCTACAACGCATATGCTTGGCACTTTGAGTCGATCGACTGGCTGATTACTATGAACTTCCTGCACTTCGCGATTCTGATGTTCGGCGTGTGTGTTGCCGTGCTGGTCGTCGTGAGCTTACTCTCCCCGCCGCTGAGCGCCGCTCAGCTTCAGGGCCTGACCTTCGCCACCACGCCCAAGGACGCCAAGGCGGTATCCATCGCCGAGAGTACTCCGCGTGGCCGCAGCATTACCATGCTCGCCTCGGGGATTCTCCTCGGCATTCTGGCGGTGCTCTGGGCGATCTTCTACGTAATCATCCCCCGGTACATCGGGAGCTGAGGAACGGGCCAAACAAGAGGCGGGGTTCGGTGCGTTCGGAGTGGGCATGTATCGCGGCCTGATTCGAAGTGCCGCGGAGACGTATGAACGCCGGTTGAAAAACGTAGCGCCTTGGCCGCCCTGGCTTTCTTCGGGTCACATCAGGAACTCGCGAGGTTCCAGTGTGACTTGAAGAGAGCGAGGGCAAGAAAAGGTGTTTACGGACATGGAGAAGTGGGCAGAGATTTGACG
>JAAEQG010000668.1 GCA_024231775.1 bacterium | reverse complement strand
TGGCCGCCCCGACACCGTTGGCGGAAATTGAGGGGTTCGACCGCCTCAAGCTAGGCTAGGGCTCGGCTTCGAGGATCACCGTCACATACGAAACGCCCGTCCCGGCGCGCCAACTCGCACCGACGGTGCGATTGAAGCCGGCAAAGATGTCGTAGTTGACCGGACCCTCGCTGTCCGGCTGGCCGTTGAGGGCGTAGAGGTAAGGCGAGATCAGCGTATCGACCTCGGCATCCCGGTTATCCCAGAGCAGGCGCTCGTTGCTCACCTCCAGGGTGAGTAACGTGTCGAGATCGGCAATGCCGGGAACTTCGACCAGGGGGTAGACCGGTGTGCCGTCTTTGCCGAAAACTTTCATGGTTGCGTCTTCGATGTGCAGCTCGGCATCATTGCTCTGATCGGAACCGTCGCCTCCGCCGCCGTTATTGCTCTCGGAATCGCCGATGTTCACGGTCCAGTCCGTGGGAGCACCCCCGTGGGCCACGTCGAAGATCGCCTTCGTGAAACCGCTCACCGCGGGATCGAGATTGGCACGGAGAACGACCTCGCCGCCGCTCGGTGGCTCCACGAAGCTGAGCGCCGAGACACCCGCACAGGTGTGGGTGTCGTTGACGAGGTCGATGTCGCACACCGTGGATTCGGAGAACAACCGGATCCTGACCCGGGTCACTCCCGATCCGTCGCGCCCTGAGGTTCCGATCGTCCGGTTGAACGCGGCGTAGACCTCGTAGTTGACCGG
>JAAEQG010000667.1 GCA_024231775.1 bacterium | reverse complement strand
AGGGGATGGGGGATCCGGTCCTGTTGAGTCGCCGCCGTGCCGATCCGCGTGTTGAGTATCTCTTCCACAATCTGATCGAAATTCTCGCTGGTCTGCGACCGCACTCTCTCGAACTCGACCGTTTTCGGGTAGTTCCCTTGGTTAAGACTCCAGTAGAGCATGGCCAGCCAATGGGTCTTGCCCGCCTGGGGTATCCCCAGCGTGGGGAAGCACATCTTGGCCATCGACCGATAGGCATCCTTGAACGAAAAAGCGCATTCCTCGTAGGGCTCTTGGCTGATCACGTTTCGACAGCGCACGACTCGCACTTCCGGTGATTCGTTACCGACCGCATCGTCCGGCTGCAGGGAGTTGTTGCCGAGGCATAGCGGGCAGGTGTCTGCCGTAGCACGCCCACGCCTGGCCACGCCCGCCGCGTACCAGACCCCGCCACCGATCGTCAGCCCCAGCAAAGCGACACCCAGCAGTCCTCGAATCCAGCGGCGGATACGAAGGTACCAGCGCGTTGCCGCCTCTTCCGACTGCAACTCCTTCGCTTTCTGCGTCAAAACGGCACGGTCCGCTCTCAGTCCCTCGCCAACCACTTCCAGGGCCGCCGTTGTCTCCCGTGCCGCCAACAGAGATTCTCGTAACTGCCGCCAGCGATCGGGGAGCCGGTTCCGAGCAGAAAGTCCTTTCACAAGTCGTCCGTGCACCGTGTCGAGCAAAGCGTCGCGTGCACGTTCCAACTCCTCGCGAGTGGACGCCAGTTCGCCTTCCCGGGCTTCCAAGACAGTCCTCTCCTGACCGAGCAGACGACGGGGAGACTCTTCGTCCCCCGTGCCAACCACGAGCAGAGTCTCGTAGATCCGATCGCCCATGAGGAACGTAACGGCTGTCGCGCATGCCAACAGCACCAAGAGCACGGCAAGCACTTTCGAGAGCCCGAGAGCTTTCGGGCGGCCACCGTTCAGCAGCTTTCGTAGTTCGTGACGCCGGTCGTGGCAAACCAGCGCAAGCAACGTCGCCACGGCGATCATCCCGCAGAGCCAGAACCAACGCTTATCAACGCTCAGCAGCGACGCGAGTTGGCCGGCCACGAATCCGCTGCCTCGGATCTCGAAGAGCACCAACTCGGTGCGAATCCGGGCGGCCCGGGTCTCCAGCCAGGCCGAGCGGGCCGCCGCCTCCTGCTCACCCATCTCTGCCAGCGACCCTTCCAAGCCGTCCACGAGGACGTCGGCATTCTCCTGCAGCACATTGCCGAGCCTCCACCGCATCTCCGCGTCAACCCGCGCCAGCCCGCGGATCAACTCGGCCCCCGCAGAGTCGCTCTCCCCTAAGGCCTCCAATCGCGTCAGCTCGTCTTCAAGGAAGGCGTTTCCCGCCTCCAGGCGAGCGCACTGGGCCGATCTCGTGATGTGCCGCTCGGCGGAATCGGCTGCCTCCCGTTCGATGGCTGAGCCATCCGATGTTGATACAACTGGATCAGTCGGTCTGGCCTGTCCGGGCAGCAGCAACGCCACAAGCCCCGTCAGCGCGACGGCCTGCCTCAGGACCTGCGTATCATGCCGAGCCTGCTTCATCGTCCAGTCCGTTTGAGGTTGCACGGCCCTGCGAGTTTCCGCCAAGACCGACGCGGCGTCTGATCGAACGCCTTGAAAAGGTGAGTGGTCTCCTTGCACCACTCCATTTCACTAGCCTACACGGAGCCTGCGTCTGTGTCAAACCCTTTCGCTTCAACATGTTACGTCTCGTCTTGCTCGCCGGCGATCTCGGGGCAGGCCTACGCGGGCTGCAAGTTGGGTCTCGACCGCATCCGATCCGATAGCCGCGTGGGCTTGCCCCGCGCTACCCCGGAGTATCCGTGGAGCTTGGTTGGCTGTTCGTACTGTTGGTTGCCGGGTAATCGGTTGGGGCCAGTCCCCTCCTGGACACTATGTGTTGGGTGGTGGAATGCCAACTGTGAGGTCCCGCTCGGCGAGCGGTGACCTACCTGGTTGAGCGAAGCCGGCCACCTCATTAGCGCAGCGGCGTCGGCGGTGGGGGCGGGGGCGGCAATTTGGGACCTGGCCCAGGCGGCTTCGGGGCCGGTGGTCTCGGCTGGGTTGAACGAACGGGGCGCGGCGCAACGGCGCCACCGGGCAAAACGCTGGGAGGTTTCGAGCCGCTGCTCCCAGGCGCCTCTGGGAGCGGAGGCGGACTCGCGCCCGGTATCGGCGGCGGAGAGGCCTTACCAGTGCGAGGGGACGCTGAAACTCCACCACGGTCATTGAAGCGAAGGATGTTTCCTCCCAACCGCAGCAAATCCCCATCGGCCAGAACAACCGGGCCGAGCAGGCGCTCTCCGTTCAACAAGGTACCCAGCCGGGTGCTGCTATCTTCGACGACGAAGGCGCCGTCCGAGCGACGGGTGATCTTGGCGTGTTCCGACTCCAACTCCCGTGAGGTCGGACCGAGCAAAGGCAAGGGCAAATGATCTCCACGCCCCAACGTGGTCACGAGCTGGTCGAGAATCAGTTGGCGCCCGGGCCGGAAACCATCCAGCACGGTCAGCCAGGCGCGTTTGAGCACGACGTGAGTCAGGCCGATCAATGCGCCAATCGCCGCGCCCAGGACAACAAACGCCAAGGCGCGACTGGCCATTTCAGCGCCCGGGCGTGCAAGGACATCGAACAAATACCCGCCGAGTAGCCCGCCCAGAGCACCGCCGATCGCGCCGTTGCGCACGCGGTGAAACGAGTTCTGATAGATGCCCTCGGCTGCCCCGATGGCGAGCCCCATGATCATCCAGCCGAAGGCCCGCGGCAGCCCCGCATAGGTGTGTAAAACGGCTCCCACCAATCCACCGATCAAACCGCCAACCGCCCCACCGATCAATCCCAACAGGGCGTGTTGGACTCGTACCAACCAGGGACGGTCCGTCCCGCTGACGAAGCCCAATCCCCCGCCGATTGCACCGCCCACTCCCGTTGCCGTCACGGTCGTTGCGATGATGGCCCAAAGACCGATCGACGCCTCCGTTTCTCCCAGCGAACCGAGGTGGCGAATCGCCCGTTCGAGCAGCAACCAGGCGGCAAAAGCGGCCCAACCGCCAATAACCGCACAATAGTAAACAAAACGATTCAGCGACATATTCACATGGCT
>JAAEQG010000666.1 GCA_024231775.1 bacterium | reverse complement strand
TTGGTTTCAATCTATCGGCTCACATCAAGAGCACTGAAATCATTTCATTCTTCTGTGGTGCGGTATAATAGCCAACCAGACTATCAAACACTACTCAGGAGATGATTGTGAGTTCCCTATCCTTTCAAGGCGGCACGCTGGTTCTCAAAGGTCTGTCCCAAACCGAGGCCGTTCATCCGGCTTTTCAATGGGTCAAAGCTAAATGGCGCTGTGAAGCCTACCACTACCCCGCCCTACTTGCCTGGAAACGCGAACAAGGTCTCCGCGATACCGTCCCTCGCTGGCAACATCTCGACCTGGTGCTGCACGACGATCGCCAACCACACGACTACCAAATCGCAGCGATTGAGACCTGGGAGGAATCCGAAGGGCGCGGCAGCATCGTGCTGCCCACCGGTTCGGGCAAGACCTTCGTCGCCATCCACGCCATTCACCGCGCCAACCGTTCCACCCTCGTCGTCGCTCCGACCATCGACCTGCTGCACCAGTGGTACTCCCGCCTGACCAACGCTTTCCAGACCGAGGTCGGCGTCTACTACGGCGGAGAAAAAGTCATTCAGCCCATCACCGTCACCACTTATCATTCTGCCGGAGACCTGGTGGCTGACTACGGCAATCATTTCAAACTGATCATCTTCGACGAAGTTCATCACCTTCCCGCTCCTTCCTGGGGCGAAACCGCACTCATGTCGCCCTGCCCTCTGCGGATGGGTCTGACAGCCACCTATCCCGAAGAACACGAACAGCAGGGCGGACGTTGGCGCGTGGACGACCTGATCGGCCCGATTGTCTACCGGCAGAAAATCGACGACCTGGTCGGTGAACGGCTGGCAGAATACCGCTGCGAACGCATGCGGGTCGATTTGACGCCCGATGAACGCCAGCAGTACGATGCCGACTACGCCATCTACTCCGGTTTCTTCCGCTCGCGCCAACTCCGCCGTTCTCACGGCGCGGGCTGGCTGATGGAACTGATGCGCCTGAGCGCCTTTGACCAGGACGCCCGCCGCGCGCTGCTGGCCCGTCAGCGCATCCAAAAGCTGCTGGCCGGATGCCGCGGCAAGCTCCGGGCGCTGGACAACCTGCTGCGCGAACACAGCTGCGAACAATGTCTGGTCTTCACCGAAAACAACGCCGTGGTCTATGAAATCGCCCACCGGCACCTGATCCCGGCCCTGACCCACGAGACCAAGTCCAGAGAACGCAAACACATCCTGGATGCTTTCCAATCTGGCAGGTACCGTGCCATCGCCACTTCCAGAGTGCTGAACGAAGGCGTGGATGTGCCCGAAGCCAAGGTCGCCATCGTGCTGGGTGGGACCTCCAGCGCCCGCGAATACATTCAGCGGCTGGGGCGGGTATTAAGAAAGGTCGGCAACCGGCAGGCGGTGTTGTACGAGGTCATCGCCCGCAATACAGTTGACGAGGGCAAAGCGTCGCGGCGACGGCGGCGAAAGGGTGAAGTCTGATGCTGACGGGGGACCTGGTCAGACCGCGCCTGCGAAAGCGCGGAAACAAACTGCAGATCGAAATGCTGGACGGGCAAAACGCCCGCTGGAACCAGACCGCGGACGACCTGATCACGCTGTTTCAGGAACACGCCGGGCAAGCACGTCGGGTATGGGATGAAGCGCTCGAAATCTACGAGGGTGAACGGCTGGATTACATCGTGATACGCGGATTGGCAAAGGTGCTGGCGGACGACGCGACCTTCACTCCGGCGGATACCCCCCTGCCCCCACCTGAGCTGCGCCAGCTATTGTTTGAGCGCGGGCCGGTGTTCGTCCAACCCGACCTCTTTCACCAGCAGACCCGGCAGGATACGGTGGCGATGCTGGCAGGGGAACTGGACGTCACGCCGCAGCAAATCGACCGAACGCTCTTCGCCGACCGCCCGGCGGAACACCTTCTCACTGATGCCGGGTCAGACTGGTCACCATCGGCTCTGATAAGCCGCTACAATCTGGAACTGGCGCGGGCGGCGCTGTACTGGGCCGACGAGATGCAGA